>CAZHWG010000007.1:0-18168 GCA_964535925.1 uncultured Sphingorhabdus sp. | reverse complement strand
GAAGGACATGATCGCGGTCGGCGGCTTCAAGGTCTTCCCGAGCCAGATCGAGGACATCCTCTATGCCAATACGACGGTCCGCGAGGCGCTCGTGATCGGCGTACCCGACGCCTATCTGGGCGAGCGGCCGCGCGCCTATGTCACGCTCGATCCCGATGCCGATATCGACGAGGAGCAGCTCATGGCGTGGCTCAACCCGCAGCTCGGCAAGCACGAGCGCGTCGAACGCGTCGTCATCCGCGACGCGCTGCCCAAGACGATGATCGGCAAGCTCGACCGCAAGGCGCTGCGAGCGGAAATCGGCAATGTCGACACCGCGACCTGACCGGCCAGCCCCGGTTCAGCCGCACGATGCGACACGATCAACGATGACACGGTCGCTCCCGCTCGCGCTCGCCGCATTCGCGCTGTTCTGCGCGCCGGCCGCGCGCGCCGACGAGGCGCGCGATCTCGCCCTATATGGCGCGTTTCGCGCCATGGACGCGCGCGTCACGACGATCGGCTATCGCCTTGCAACAGGCAATGTCGGCCTGTGCGAGCAGCGCCAGCCGGCGACCGGGCTCGCGCTTAGCGATATCGCGCTCTACCCCGCGAAACAGCGCGCGGCTGCGGCACGCGCCTATTCGCGTGCTGATGCAGCACCACCGGTATTCGTCGCTGCGGTCGCGGACGATAGTCCGGCTTACCAGGCGGGCCTGCGCACCGGCCATGCGATTGTCGCGATCGACGGCGAACCGCTGGCAACGATCGCGCACCAAGACAAAAGCAACTATGCGCGCATGGCAGCGATCGAGGACGCGATGGCGCGCTGGCTCGCCGATGGCGCGCTGGTTGTCTCGATTGCGTCGGCGTCGGCTACGGTAGCGGTCCCGCTGACTGGCGAACCGGCATGTGCGACGATCTTCCAGGTCAAGGCGTCGGCCAGTCTCGGCGCGGCCGCCGACGGGCGCTACGTCCAGGTCACCGCACCGCTGGTCGATTTCGCGCACGAGGACGAAGAACTCGCAGCGGTCCTGGCCCACGAACTGGCGCACAATATCCTGCGCCACCGCGAACGGCTCGATGCCGCCGATATCGACCGCGGCCTGTTGCAGGAATTCGGTCGCAGCGCCCGGCTGACCCGCGCTACCGAGACCGAGGCCGATCGCCTCTCGGTCTGGCTTCTCGCCGGGGCGGGCTACGACCCGATGGCGGCGGTGCGATTCTGGACGCGCTGGGACAAGGAGCGCGGCAAACCGCTGATCGCCAGCGCGACGCATGGCCGCAGTTCGACACGTCTCGCCGCGATCGAAGACGAGATCGCCACGATGGCCGCTGCCAAGGCCGCCGATCCTGCCGCCAGCCCTGCCCTCATCGCCGGGCCGCCGCGCGACTGACGCCCTTGTCGACGTCGGTCGCGACCCTATCTGCTAGACACGTGTTTTTTGGAGAGTGCGACTATGACGAGTGGAACCGCGACGCTGGCCGGCGGATGCTTCTGGTGCACCGAAGCGGTGTTCCTCCAGATCGACGGCGTCGAATCGGTCGAAAGCGGCTATATCGGCGGCACCACCGAAAACCCCAGCTATCGCGACGTGTGCAGCGGCGACACCGGCCATGCCGAGGCGATTCGTATCACCTACGATCCCGACGCGATCAGCTATGCGACGTTGCTCGACATCTTTTTCGCGACGCACGACCCGACGACGCTCAATCGCCAGGGCAACGATATCGGCACCCAGTACCGCAGCGCCATCTTCCCGCACGACGAAGCGCAAGAGCAGGAGGCACGCGCCGGCATCGCGCGTGCGCAGGCCGAACAGTCGGACGAGGTCGTTACCGCGATCGAACCGCTCGGTACTTGGTACAAGGCCGAAGTCGAGCACCAGGATTACTGGGCGCGCCAGGGCACGCGCAATCCGTATTGCGTCTCGGTCATCCCGCCCAAACTGCAGAAATTGCGCAAGGGCTTTGCTGACAGGCTCAAAGCTGCCAGCTAGGCTGGCGTCGTTTCGCTGGGGGAGCATGTAGACATGAAACCGATCCGCAAGGCGGTCTTTCCCGTTGCCGGCCTCGGCACGCGCTTCCTGCCCGCGACCAAGGCGATCCCCAAGGAGATGCTGCCCGTCGTCGACCGGCCGCTGATCCAGTACGCGGTCGACGAGGCGCGCGAGGCGGGGATCGAGCAGATGATCTTCGTCACCGGTCGCGGCAAGAGCGCGATCGAGGATCATTTCGATATCGCCTTCGAACTCGAAAAGACGATGGCCGAGCGTGGCAAGGACATGAGCGTGCTCGAACCGACCCGGCTCGGCCCGGGCAATTGCGCCTATGTCCGCCAGCAGGAGCCGATGGGCCTCGGTCACGCGATCTGGTGTGCACGCGGGCTGGTCGGCGATGAGCCGTTCGCGATCTTCCTGCCCGACGAATTCATGGTCGGTTCGCCCGGTTGCATGAAACAGATGGTCGACGCCTACTCGCAAGTCGGCGGCAATGTGATCAGCGTCCTCGAAGTGCCGCACGAGCAGGTGTCGAATTATGGAGTGATCGATCCCGGCAAGAGCGACGGTGCGATTACCGAGGTGCGTGGCCTGGTCGAGAAACCTAGCATCGATGCGGCGCCGTCGAACTTGATCATCTCGGGCCGTTACATCCTCCAGCCCGAAGTCATGCGCGTGCTCGAGGACCAGGAAAAGGGCGCCGGCGGCGAAATCCAGCTGACCGATGCGATGGCGCGGATGATCGGGGACCAGCCGTTCCACGCGGTCACCTTCGACGGACGGCGGTTCGACTGCGGATCGAAGATAGGCTTTGCCCAGGCCAATTTCGCACTCGCGATGGAACGCGCCGACATGGCCCAGGAGCTGCGCGCCTTCGCGCTCGACCTGCTCGCCTAAACCATCGGCGAGAGCCGATTAATCGACCGGTCAGAAAGTCGCGCTATGAATGCGGCGATGTCGAACCGATATTTCATTTTCATATCGCTGGCGGCGGTCACGCTGTCGCTTGGCGGCTGTGTCAGCACGATCGGATCGGTCGTTACCGCGCCGGTCAAGGCGGTCGGCAAGGTGGCCGACTGGACGACGACGAGCCAGGACGAAGCCGACCGTAATCGCGGTCGGAATCTGCGCGAACAGGAACAGCGCCTCGGCAAGCTGGCGCGCCAGCGCGACAAATACCAGCCGCGGTGCGAACGCGGCGATGCCGATGCGTGCGCGAAGGTCGAGGCAATCGATGCCGAGATTTCCGAAGAGCAGGCGCGGCCGATCTAGGCTGCCGCGCGCCGCAACCGGTCGTTGATCGCGCGACCGATGCCCTTTTCGGGAATCGGTGCGACTGCAATATGCAGCTTATCGCTTGCATCGGCGGCATGGAGCGCATCGAACAGATGCGCCGCCGCCTCGATCAGGTCGCCGCTCGCGCTGAGATTGAAATCGCCCTCGACAGCGCCGAATCCGATGACATAGGCGTCAGCAGGATGATCAACGACGTCGCATGCCAACGGCTTGCGCGGGGCGTAATGGCTGGCGAGCTGGCCCGGCGCGCTGATCGCGGCAGCCGGGCTCTCATAGGCCATGACGACATCGAGACCCGTCGCCTGCGCCAGCATTTCGCGCGTCACCGGACCCGGTCGCAGGATCGCGATGGCGCGATCGCCCGCGCGAACGATGGTCGATTCGAGGCCGGTTTTGCACGCACCGCCGTCGATCACGAGCGCGATGTGCCCGCCGAGACTGGCTACGACATGCGCCGCAGTCGTCGGGCTGATCGATCCGCTGGCATTGGCCGACGGCGCGGCGAGCGGCCGGGCGCAGGCCGCGAGCAGCGCGCGCATCACCGGATGAGCGGGGACACGAATCGCGATCGTTTCGAGCCCCGCGGTCGCGATGCCGGCAACCGGCGCATCGGCGCGCTTGGGTACGACAAGCGTCAGCGGGCCCGGCCAGAAGCGCTCGGCGAGCAGCAGCGCGGTCTTGTCGAAATGCGCCAGTCGCTCGGCCGCGGCGAGATCGGCGACATGGACGATCAGCGGATTAAATGCGGGACGGTCCTTGGCGGCATAGATTCGCGCGACCGCTTCGGCATTGGTCGCATCGGCAGCGAGGCCGTAGACCGTCTCGGTCGGCACCGCGACCGGCTGGCCGTTGGCAATCAGCTCGGCTGCAGCAATCAGCGCCGCGTCTCCTGCGGCGAGGACTTTGGTGGCGGTCGGGTTTGTCGCGTTTGGCATGGCGCGCTATAGGCGCGATTGCGCGTCGTTTTCCAGCCCATCCCCACGCTTTGCCGAAAGACCCAGACCGATGACCTATGCCCCGCCGATCGCCGAGCAGCTGTTTGTCCTCAAGCATGTGGCGTTGATCGAAGAGCTGGCGGCGCACGAGCGCTTCGCCGAGGCGACCCCCGACATGGTCGAGGCGATCGTCAACGGCGTCGGCGCGTTCGCGAGCGGCGAATACGCCCCGCTCAACCGCGTTGGCGACCAGACCGGCGCGTGCTGGGATGCGGGCAAGGTGACGATGCCGCCGGGCTTTCGCGAGGCCTATGCCGCGTTCGTCGCGAGCGGCTGGGGCAGCCTCGACGGGCCCGTCGCCTATGGCGGCCAGGGCCTGCCCTTTTCCCTGTTCAGCGTGATGATGGAGGATCTCGGCACCGCGAACATGGGCTTCAGCCTCGTCAACATGCTCACCCCCGCCGCGATCGAGGCGCTCCATGCGCACGGCAGCGAGGCGCAAAAGTCGATCTACCTGCCGAAGCTGATCAGCGGCGAATGGACCGGCACGATGAACCTTACCGAGCCGCAGGCGGGATCCGACGTCGGCGCCCTCAAGACGATGGCGACCCCGACCGCCGACGGCCAATGGAGCATCAAGGGCACCAAGATCTTCATCACCTTCGGCGAGCACGACCTGACCGACAACATCGTCCACCTGGTCCTGGCGCGGACGCCCGACGCACCGCCGGGAACGCGCGGCATCTCGCTGTTCCTCGTACCCAAATACCGGATCGAGCCCGACGGTGCGATCGGCGAGGCCAACGACGTCGCGTGCGTTTCGATCGAGCACAAGCTGGGCATCCACGCCTCGCCAACCTGCGTCATGAGCTATGGCGACCACGACGCCTGTTACGGCGAGCTGGTCGGCGAACTGCATGGCGGGATGCGCGCGATGTTCACGATGATGAACAATGCGCGGCTCAATGTCGGCAACCAGGGGATGCAGATCGCCGAGCGCGCGACCCAGGGCGCGCTCGCTTATGCCGCCGAGCGCGTTCAGGGATCGCGCACGCGGCTGGGGCCGATCGCCGACACGCCGACCGCCGATGTCGGGCCGGTCGCGATCATCGAGCATCCCGATGTCCGCCGCATGCTGATCAGGATGAAGGCGCTAACGCAGGCGGCGCGCGCGCTGACCTATTATGCTGCGAGCCAGGCCGATCGCGCGTCGATCGGCCTCGACGGGGCGCAGGCGCGCGTCGATATCCTGACTCCGCTGCTCAAGGCCTATGGCACCGATATCGGCTGCGAAGTCGCCAGCCTGGGGGTCCAGGTCCATGGCGGCATGGGCTATGTCGAGGAAACCGGCGCCGCCCAGCATTATCGCGATGCGCGCATCGCGCCGATCTACGAAGGCACCAACGGCATCCAGGCCGCCGATCTCGTCGGGCGCAAGATGACGATCGATGGCGGGACGGCGATCAAGCAGCTGATCGACGATATCCGCAGCGGCGCGAAAGGTGCGGCACCACTCGCCCTGCTGGCCGACGATTGCGCCGAAGTCGCGTCCTGGATGCAGGCCAACGCGAGCAGCGACGACCGGCTCGCTGGCAGCACGCCGTTCCTGACGATGCTCTCGGTCGCGACGTGCGGCTGGTTGATGACGATCGAGGCCGCTGCGCTCGACGGCGACGATGCGGTATCTCCCGATTTTGCCGCCGCCAAACGCCAGACGGTAGCATTTTATATCGACCAGATCGTGCCGCAGGCGGCGGGATTGAAGGCCGCGGCAATGGCGGGGGCCGCGCCGCTTTACACGGTCGATGCCGCGACGCTGGCCGAACGCTATTGAGCCGCCGGGAAGGGCTGTAAATCCGCCGGATCCGAGAGAAATCTGCCTCTTGATCCGGCTCGCCACGACGGAATAGTCGCCGTGGTCAGCAGCTTAGCAGGTTACTGGGGGCTTCGAGCCCTTGTCTTAACACCTCTCTAACCATCGTACGCCTAGGGTGAAGCCTGATTGGACGATGTGGCGAGGCTCATGGCTGAACGTTTGCGACACCCCTATAGCTGGCGCGCATGGCTGATTGCCGTGCTGGCCGGGCTGTTGTGCGGTGTAACGGCGTTTAGCCAGCCGGTAGACCTGGCGTTGAAGAGCTTTCAATTCAAACTCCATGCGCGTCCCGTAACAGGAAATATTGTCGTCGTCGGCGTCGATGATGCGACGCTAGCGCAATCGGGCGCCGACGGTTTCACCCGCGCCGATGCGGCCCGGACCTTCGACGCCATCCGGAAAGCGGGAGCGAAACGGCTATTCGTCGATTATGTGTACGACCGACCCTCGGCCGAAGACGAGACGAAGGCGCTGGAAAGCGCGATCGCCCGCTGGGATGATCGCATCACGATGGCGGTTATGTTTTCGAGCGATAACGCGGCGAATTATTCGGAAGTGCGGGTCTCGAAACTTTCCGGGATCGACCGTTCCAAGCGTGCGAGCATCGGCGTAAATTATCAATTTTGGGGCGCTTGGCAAATCCCTTACGCCGACAGCATCGGAAGCGATATACTCCCAACCTTCTCGAGCCGTCTCGCAGATTTACCACCTACGAAAGTCGGGAAATTCTGGCCTGATTATGCATTCGATTATCGCACCATACCCACCTATTCGGCCGTCGATCTGGTCTCGGGAAAAGTGAGTTCCGATGCTCTGGCCGGAAAAGATGTCGTTTTCGGCCCGCTATCGCCGACCTTGCTCGATATGCACTTTATGCCGGGGCACAATCCGCTCAAGGTCCCGGGAGTGTTCTTCCACGTCATCGGGGGTGAAACTCTGAAGACCGGAGCATCGCTTGACTTTGGGTGGATACCAGCCTGGTCCTTGATAACAATGGCATTGCTCGTCGGTCGGTTGTGGCCGCGGAATGTCTTCAGCCGCGTCTTGATAATGGGAAGCCCGATAGCAGCCATTATCGTGGTGCTGGCTATGCCAACATATATGGCCGCGATAGCAATAGGCCCCGGTCTCGTGACTTCGGTCATAATCGGCATCGCCGCGGCGCGCCGCCGACGTCAGCGACGGACCCAGAGCCATCATCACGGATCGGGTCTGCCCAATTTCGAAGCGCTGCGCGATTCGAAGCTGCCCAACGACGCGGTCATCGTCGCCGCAAAGCTGGTCGGGTTCGACGCGCTGTCGATCTACCTTACTCCCGATCAGGCAAACCAATTGAGCCGCGAGGTCATTCGCCGGCTGCGCGTCGCGTCCGGCGATTTGCCGCTTTATCATGACGAGAACGGGTTTTTCGCCTGGGTGACGCAAAACAAGCAATCGGTGACGATCGATAGCCAGCTCGCCGGACTGTCGGCGTTGTTCATCAACCCGATCGCGATCGGCAACGAGCAGATCGACGTCGAACTCGCCTTCGGCATCGAACAGAATTCGCAGGGCACGCCGAGCCAGCAGCTCGCCGCAGCCATGGTTGCCGCCGAAAATTCGCAGCGCAAGCGGACGACCTGGAGCGCCTATGAGGCGCCGCAGGTCCAGGAAGCGCGCTGGCAGCACAGTTTCCAGTCGCAACTCAGCGATGCCTTGCTCAACGGCGAAATCTGGGTCGCCTACCAGCCGCAGCTCGACCTCAACACCAACCGGATCGTCGGAGCCGAAGCACTGGCGCGCTGGTCGCACCCCAAGCTCGGCAACATCTCTCCCGACGAATTCATCTACCTGGCCGAAAAACACCAGCGCATCGAGCGGCTGACGCTCTACGTCCTGAACGAAGCGATCGGTCGGGCTGCCGAGATGGTCCGCCACATTCCCGGCTTTACGATGTCGGTCAACATGTCGGCGCTGTTGCTCCATCGCCACGATCTCGCCGGACAAATCCGCGCCCTGCTGACGACCCACGGCGTCGCCGGGCAGCAGCTGACGATCGAAATCACCGAGACCGCAGAGATCGAGGATAGTGATGCGGTCCGCTATACCCTGGCGATGTTGCGTGAGATGGGCTGCCGCCTGTCGATCGACGATTACGGCACGGGCCAGTCCAATCTCGATTACCTGACGCGATTCGAGGCCGACGAGATCAAGATCGACAAGCGCTTCGTCGACAATATCGTCGATTCGAAACGCAACCGCGAAGTGGTGACTTCGACGATCGAAATGGCCCATCGCCTGGGTGCGACGACCGTTGCCGAAGGCGTTGAAGACGAACGCACTTTGACCATTTTGAGTGATCTGGGCTGCGACATAATCCAGGGCTATCTCATTGGAAAGCCGATGTCTTTCGACAAATTCATGATCGCCGTGACGAGCGCCGAACCATTCACCGGCAGGGCCGCTGGTTAGCAAACAAGGTTACCCCTTTATTAACCAATTCGATTAAGCTATAACCGTCCCCAAGACAGATCATTTATGAACTGCAGGCAGGGAGACAAATAATGGCTGAATCACATAAGAAGTCCGATACGTCGTTCGATTTCTGGGCATGGCTAATGGGCGGCACCGGCAAAGACAATGCTGGCGGCCAAGGCTAACTAGCTCCCAAATAAACAAAAGGCCCCGGAATTCCGGGGCCTTTTTTGTTGTCCCGAACGTCGGGTACAATAATCGCGGTGTCGCGACGCGTCGCTGCAGAGCGCCGACGCGAAACGGCGCAGCGGTCGTCCCCAAGGGGGCGTGATCCCGTTCGCCGAGTCACGGAAATCGTGTTGGGAGCCCTCATGGCAACTGGAGCGGGCGAGGCGATTCGAACGCCCGACCCCAACCTTGGCAAGGTTGTGCTCTACCCCTGAGCTACGCCCGCTCTGGCGCCGTCCCGGACACATGCGAAAGCCGCGGTCCGGGTGGGTGGAGCGGGCAGCTAGCATCGATTCGTCAGGTCGACAAGCCCCTTCGCCATAGTTCTAGGGCTTGGCACAGCATGGTCTTCGCCCCCATATGGCTTTCAAGCGGGCACCGTTGAGGAAAACACCTCGCGGGCCTAGGATTTTTATCATGAATTGGAGACACGCGTGGCGACGCAGGGACTGAATCTCGAAGAACAAAAGGCCGTCGACGCATTTCGTCGACAGGTCGTCGAGCCATCGATGACGGGGCTCGTCATCGTCGATTTCTGGGCCGAGTGGTGCGGACCGTGCAAAGCGCTGACCCCGGTGCTCGAAAAGGTCGCGGCCGATTATGCCGACAAGGGCGTCGTCCTCGCCAAGATCAACGTCGACGAGGACAAATTCATCGCGGCGCAGTTCCAGGTGCGATCGATCCCGACGGTCTATGCAATCTTCCAGGGCCAGCCTGTTGCCGACCTCACCCAGGCGCGCAGCGAGAGCCAGCTCAAGGCCATGCTCGACGAAATCCTCGCCAAGCTGCCGATCGATGCGGGCGATAGCGCGCAGGCTCACGATGTCGCGCGCTTGCTCGCGATGGGCGAAGAGGTGCTCGGCGATGGCGACGCCACGCGCGCGATCGGCATATTTAGCCAGATCGTCGAACTCGCGCCCGACACTGTCGCGGCGCAGGCGGGCCTCGCGCGGGCGCTGGCGGTCGACGGACAGGTCGATGCCGCCGACGAGGTCCTCGCCGCATTGGACGAGGGAGCCGCCAAGGACCCGGCGGTCGAGCGCGCGCGTGCCGCGATCGCCCTGGTGCGCGATCGGCCCGACGAGGGCGCCCTGGCGGCGCTCAACGCCGCGTTCGAGGCCAATCGCGACGACATGCAGGCGCGTTTCGACCTGGCCGCGGCGCAGATCGCGGCGGGCGAGCGCGACGCGGCGTCCGAACATTTGCTCGCGATGATCGAGGCCGACCGCGACTGGAACGACGGCGCGGCCAAGGCCAAGCTGCTCGAGCTGTTCCAGGCGATCGGGCTCGAGGACCCGTGGGTCGCGGCAACGCGGCGGCGCCTGTCGGCGATCCTGTTCGGATGAGCACGCCTGGCGAAAAGACCAAGCGCATCGCAATCTTCCCGCTCGGCGGGGCGATCCTGTTCCCCGGGCTGCAGCTGCCGCTGCACATCTTCGAGCCACGCTATCGCGCGATGGTGTCGAAGGCGCTGGCGAGCGACCGGCTGATCGGCCTGGTCCAGCCGCGCACCGGCGCGACCAACCGCGACCCCGACCGCCCCGCCCTGTTCGACATGGGCTGCATCGGCAAGATCACCGATGTCGAGGCGCTCGACGACGGCTGTTTCAATATCGTCCTGTCGGGCGAGGCGCGCTTCCGCGTCGAGCGCGAGGTGACGCGCGACACGCCGTACCGCGTCGTCGAGGCGGCGATCGAGCAGGAGGCGCCCGACGAGGCGGCGCTGGCATCGAGCGAGCGCGCCGCGCTCGAACACGCCGCGCGGACCTTCGCGATGGCGCAGGGCTATGTCGTCGACTGGGACTCGGTCGCCAATCTCGACGATCGCACGCTGGTCAACGGAATCTCGCAGGTCGCCCCGTTCGACGCGGCGGCGAAGCAGGCGCTGCTCGAGGCCGCAACGCTGCGCGATCGTAGCGAGCTGGCAATCCAGCTGATGCAGTTCTTCGGGCGCCACGACGGCGACGATACGCTGGTGACGCTGCAGTGACCTCGCTCAGCGGCGAATGGCACGGGATATTCAACTATCCTAGCCAGTTCCCGCCGACCGAATTCACGGCGACGGTCGTCGATATCGAAGGTCAGCTAAGCGGGACGATCGCTGAAGTCGACAATGCCGATGGCAACACCGCAACAGCGACGATCCAAGGTCATTTGACCGGCAACCGTGTGGCCTTTACCAAATTCTATGACGATATCTCAGAACATCGTGACACCGTATTATATGGCGGCGATCTCAGCAGCGATGGGAACGAGATCGGTGGCCGCTGGACCATCCCCGGCGACTGGTCGGGAACTTTCATCATGGTTCGGCCTGCACAAGAACCGGCGGCGGCCGCGTTCGAGACTGCCGAGCCCATCGAAACTGAAGCCTAAACCGTCATCCCAGTGAGCAACTTGGGCAGGTCGCCCGATTCGCCGCGCGCTTCGGACATGAACAGCGATTTCAATGGCGGCGTCGCCTGGACCGCGCCGAGGCCGAAGCGACGGACCGCCGAGGCGGCCTTGCCGCGAATCCCGAACAGGCGCGTCAGGACGTCGGTGGCGACCGCGACCGAGAGCGAATCGAGCCCACGCCAGCGTTCGTAGCGGTCCATCAGCTGCGCATCGCCAAGGTCGAGGCCGAGCCGCGCGCCGTCGACGAGCACTTCGGTCAGCGCGGCGACATCGCGCAGCCCGAGATTGAGCCCCTGCCCGGCGATCGGATGGATGCCGTGCGCGGCGTCGCCGACCAGCGCGAGGCGTTCGCCGGTGATCTTGGCGCTGTGGTGGAAGCCAAGCGGATAGGCCATGCGCGGGGCGATCATCGTCACATCGCCGAGCAATCCGCCCATGCGCTTTTCGAGTTCGCGGGTGAAGCCGCGCGTCCCGAGCTTGAGCAGCCCGGGGGCATCGGCGCGCGCGACCGACCAGACGAACGCCGAGCGGTGGCGACCATCCTCCAGGTCGGGGAGCGGCAGCAGCGCGAACGGGCCGGCCGGATAGAAAATCTCGTAGGCGACCGAATCGTGCGGCAGTTCGTGCGCGATGCCGCCAATGATCGCGCTGTGATCGTACGCCCAGTTCGCCATGGTGAAGCCCGCCGCGTCGCGCGTCGGCGAACGGCGCCCCTCGGCGGCGATCAGCAGCGGTGCCGCGAGCCGCGTGCCATCGTCGAGCGAAACTTCGACGCCATGCGCGCCGCGCGTCGTGGCTATCGCGCGCGCAGGCATGTGGAGCGCGATTTCGTCGCTTTCCGCCACCGCGTCACGCAGCGCGATCCTGAGGTCGCGGTTTTCGTACATCGTTCCGAGCGGACCGTCGTCATCGGCCGCGGTGAAATCGAGCTCGCCGGGCTTGAGGCCGTCGCTGACCCAGATCTTGCGGATGTCGCAGCCCTTGCCCGCCAGACGCCCGGCCACGCCGATCGCGTCGAGCATCTTGTAACTGGCGCTTGCGATCGCCGAAGCGCGCCCGTCGAACCCTGGCGCGATGACCTTGGCCGGATCGGCCGGATCGATAATGCTGCTCGAAAGGCCGTGCGCGGCGAGCGCGAGGGCGAGCGTCTGCCCGACGAGCCCGCCGCCCGAGATGATCACGTCGCTGGTGTGGGTGTCGGTCATGGCAAGGGGTTTAGCGCCTGCCCGCGCCCTATGCCAGCATTGGGTGGCAATGCTCGGGGTGGTGCGGTTCCAACTATCGGCACGGGCCAGCGACGGGCGCTCGCTCTCGTCCCGGTCCTATGTCCGCTATGCGCCCAGTCCCAGCATTCCACGCTTGCCAATGAGCGCCAGACAGCGGACCTTCAGCCCCAAATTTACGAGATCGGAAAATGGTTCGCTGCAAGATTGCAGCCGGACGCGCCGCGGGGAGGGCCGGAAATGGCTAAGACCCGGCTACCGAGCCTTCCCGGCTAGTCTTTCCGAGTGGGACGCCGTCCCCTCAAATGCCAGAATTTTACCATGTAGAGATAGGTCATAGAAGCCGTCCAGCCGACCATGACCAGACCGTTCAATGCCTCAACCCCGCTAATGAGCCGCAACGCACCGCTGGGGAAGAGATCGCCTATTCCTAGCGTCGTGTAACTGGACAGGGAAAAGTAAAAAGCATCGCCGAAATCATGACCGCGAGGACCGTCGATTGAGCCAAAGCCGCCGACTTTCTCAAGCACCAGATACGCGAGCGCATAAATGAAAACCTGGAATATGTGCGACACGAATGCGGCCGCAATGATCACGATTATCCGCAGACGAGGGGTCATGGTCAAATGCGCCAACCGACTCGAAGCCAAGCGCAGCCCCTCATAGTGGACTGCAATCGTCGCGGTGACGAGCAGAATGCAGATAAGCGCGGTGATCATTCTCTTTGCACCATCCCCTCGAATCCACATGCCTGTCTTGGAATTTTTACTTAGGCGAAGTGAGCGAACAAGTCGATTGACGGTCGTGGATCAACGCCGATCGCTGTTCGTGCTATTGATCTTGGAACCACTGATTGAGTGTGCCGCCCCCTCCAAAGAAGCAGACGTCTGTGCCCACCCGAACAACCGTCGACGCTCCCGGCGCAATCGCGATGCCCTGCCAAGCGTCCGGTAGTGGGTGAAACGTGTCTGCTTCTCCCGAAACAGCTCTCAAAGCTGCTGGTCCGCAATCGGTCCAAAAAGCGACCGTCAGTTCACTCGAACCGAGTGACTGCCAACCATCCAAAACCCAACCTCCAAAGCCCGCCCCTCCCCGTGCGGCTTGACCGCGCGCGCGTGCGGATTCATGGTAAAGCTGAGCATGACGCGCGGGCCGGTCGCCTGCGCCGGGGAAACAGGACAGCATCATGGCGAGCCGCGTTGGCGCCCGTAAAGACAGCGAATGGCGAGCGATCTTTCGCGAGAGCGTCGCGCGATCGGGGACGCTGCTCGGCGGGCTGGTGCTGGCAAGCATCACGATCTTCCTCGCCATCGCGCTGGCGACGCATCGCGGCAGCGACCGCTCGCTGTCGACCGCGGCGGGCGACCATGTCAGCAACTGGGCGGGCAGCTGGGGCGCCTATGCGTCGGATGCGGCCTATCTGATGCTCGGCGCCGGCGCGGCGTTGCTCGTGCCGCTGCTCGGGGTGTTCGCGTGGCGGCTGTGGCGCGGCGCGGCGCAACCGCACTGGAAACGCCAGACGATCGTCGCTCTGGTCGGGATCGTGCTCGCCGGGACCGCGCTGGCGCTGAGCCAGGGTGCTGGGTCGGGCTGGGACCTGCCCGCCGGGCGCGGCGGCGTTGCCGGCTATGCGCTGGCGAGCGGAATCGCGCGGCTTGCCGATCTTTCCGGCGATGTCGGCAACTGGGTCGTCGCAGGCGCGATCATCGTCCTGCTGACCGGGGGAATCATCGTCTGGTACCGCAGCCTGCGGCTCGAACGATTGCCCTTTGCCGGACTCTCGCTGCGCGGCGAACGCGAGGAAGTCACCGGCAGCGAGCGGATTGTCGTCCCGGAGAGGGACGATGCCGGCAATGAGCCAGCGCGCACGATCCTGCCGCGCAAAGCGGCGCGGCCCAACGACCGGCCGCCGCCTGCGATTTCCGACCCCGCCGCATCGCCCGCGCGGTCGAAACAGCCCAAGGCGCTGCAATCGGAGATGTTTTCCAATTACACGCTGCCGTCGGTCGACCTGCTGACCCCGGCGGCGGACAGTGCGCACCAGGTGATCGACAAGGCCGCGCTCGAGCGCAATGCGCGGCTGCTGGAGGCGGTGCTCGAGGATTTCTCGGTCAAGGGCGAGATCGTCTCGGTCCGGCCCGGCCCGGTCGTCACGATGTACGAACTCGAACCCGCGCCGGGGACCAAGGCGAGCCGCGTCGCCAACCTGGCCGAGGACATTGCGCGCAACATGTCGGCGTTGAGCGCTCGCATCGCGCCGATTCCGGGGCGGACGGTGATCGGCATCGAGCTGCCCAACGCCAACCGCGATCCCGTCGTGCTGCACGAGATGATCGCCTCGGACGCCTATTCGGGTCACGACGGCGCGCTGCCGATCGTGCTCGGCAAGAATATCGCAGGCGACGCGGTGATCGCCGACCTCGCGCCGATGCCGCACCTGCTCGTCGCCGGGACGACCGGTTCGGGCAAGTCGGTCGGATTGAACGCGATGCTCGTTTCGCTGCTCTATCGCCTGACCCCCGACGATTGCCGGATGATCCTGATCGATCCCAAGATGCTCGAGCTGTCGGCCTACGAGAACATCCCGCACCTCCTCGCCCCCGTCGTTACCGAACCGCAAAAGGCGGTCCGCGCGCTCAAATGGGCGGTCGAGCAGATGGAAGACCGCTATCGCATGATGTCGGGCATCTCGGTCCGCAACCTGGCGAGCTTCAACGAGAAGGTGCGCGGCGCGCTGGCCAAGGGCAAGCCGCTGGGGCGGCGCGTCCAGACGGGCTATGACGCAGATACCGGCCAGCCGGTATACGAGGAAGAGCAGCTCGATTTCCGCCCGCTGCCGCAGATCGTCGTCATCGTCGACGAGCTCGCCGACCTGATGATGACTGCGGGGAAAGAGGTCGAATTCCTGATCCAGCGGCTGGCCCAAAAGGCCCGCGCGGCGGGCATCCACCTGATCATGGCGACGCAGCGCCCGTCGGTCGACGTCATCACCGGCGTGATCAAGGCCAACCTGCCGACGCGGATCAGCTTTCACGTCACCTCGAAGATCGATTCGCGCACGATCCTGGGCGAAGGCGGTGCCGAACAGCTGCTCGGCAAGGGCGACATGCTCTACATGCCCGGCGGCAAGAGCGTCGTGCGCGTCCACGGCCCCTTCGTCAGCGACGACGAGGTCCGCGCGGTCGCCGACCACTGGCGCGGCCAGGGGCGGCCCGAATATGTCATGGAGGTCACCGAGGAGCCCGAGGACGGCGGTTTCGCGCTCGACGGGGCGCCCGCGGGCGACGACACCCCCGAGGGACGCCTGTACCGCAAGGCGTGCCAGACGGTGTTCGACAGCCAGAAGGCATCGACCAGCTGGCTGCAGCGCCAGCTACGCGTCGGCTATAACAGCGCGGCACGCCTGATCGAACGGATGGAGGAGGAAGGGCTGGTTAGCGCGCCCAACCATGTCGGCCGACGCGAGGTGCTGGTCGACCAGAACGGCCAGCCGCTTTAGGCCCCGCTTCGTCGCGCCATGCTGAACGGCAGGGAACTTGCGGGTTCACGAGGCATTCAAGCCCGGACCGCCATAACGGCGCATAGATTATACGCACAGGAAGACCAATTATGAACAAGACCCTGGCTCTCGCCCTCCTCACCGCGCCGCTGGTCGGTGCAGGTTTTCTCCCCGCTGCGCCCGCTGTGGCGCAAGGCAATAGCTCGGTCGCGCAGTTGGCGATGGTCCAGGCGCACCTCAAGGCGGTCAGTTCGATGACCGCCGACTTCACCCAGACCGACCGCAAGGGCCAGACGGTGAGCGGCAACCTGCTGCTCAAGAAGCCCGGCAAGATTCGCTTTGCTTACGGCAAGGACGTGCCGATGCTGATCGTCGCCGACGGCAAGTCGCTGACGATGATCGATTACGACGTCAAGCAGGTCCAGCGCTGGCCGATCAAGAATTCGCCGCTGTCGGTCCTGCTCGACCCCGATCACGACATGTCGCGCTATGGCAAGATCGTCGAGACGGGCGATCCCAACGTCGTCAGCATCGAGGTCAAGGATCCCAAAAAACCCGAATACGGCGTGATCAACATGGTCTTCGTCAAGCAGGCGTCCGCGCCGGGCGGGCTGATGCTGCGCGGCTGGGTTGCGCTCGACGCGCAGAACAATCGCACGAGCATTCGGCTCAGCAACCAGCGCTTCAATGTCGCGGTCGCCGATTCGAGCTTCCGCTGGACCGACCCGCGCGCAAAATCGCGTGGCCGCTAAGAAACCACGGTTTGACCCCGAATTGGGCGTCCTGTTCATCTTTGCGACAGGCGACCCGGCGTAAAAGTGAGTTCGAAGCCGCATAACGGGTCGGTCGCCGGATTTTCCCCCCTGTTACTCCGCGTCGAACCCGCGGCTTCGACTAAAGCGTGACGAACGCTGAAACGGACCCCCGCTCCACGCCCCCGGAGCGGGGGTTTTTCGTTGTTGCGCCGCGTGACGCATCCGGGCCGTCCCCCGCATGCGCATTTGCGTTGCGCCGAGCGTCTGGTTAGGGCCGGGGCATAATTTGCGACAGAGAAAGTCAGTCCCATTTCCGATACTCCCAAAACGATCAAGGTCGCCTCGTGGAACATCAACTCGGTCCGTTTCCGGATCGAGATCGTCGAGCGATTCCTGCGCGAGCACCAGCCCGACGTGCTGTGCCTGCAGGAGACCAAGGTCACCGACGACCTGTTCCCGGCGGGACCGTTCCGCCAGCTCGGCTATAACCACCAGCTGCTCCACGGCCAGCCGATGCACCACGGCGTCGCGATCATCAGCCGCATCCCGATCCGCGAGGACAACCGGCTCGACTGGCAGGCCAACAAGGAGGCGCGCCATATCGGCGTCGCGCTCGACAACGGCGTGCGCATCGAGAACGTCTATGTCCCCGCCGGCGGCGAGGTCGCCGATCGCGAGGCCAATCCCAAGTTCGGGCAGAAGCTCGATTTCCTCGAGCGGATGATCGACTGGTCGAAGGATTTGAAATGCCCGACGATCCTGACCGGCGATTTCAACGTCGCGCCGCTCGAAAGCGATGTCTGGAGCCACAAGCAGCTGCGCACGACGGTTAGCCATACCGAGATCGAGATCGAGACGCTCGACCGGCTCAAGGCGGCGGGCGACTGGATCGATGTCGGGCGCGAGTTCGTCCCCGCCCCCGACCGGCTGTTCACCTGGTGGAGCTACCGCGCGCGCGACTGGTCCGAATCGGATCGCGGCCGCCGGCTCGACCATATGTGGGTGACCCCCGACCTCGCCGGCAAGGCGGTCGGCCATGTCGTGCACGAGCCGTGCCGCGGCTGGGGCAAGCCGTCGGACCATGTTCCGATCGTCACCGAGTTCGCGTTCTGATGGACCCGCGGGGATGACTTTGCCGGGCAGGAGCGCGGCACAGGCGATCGACGCGCTGCGGCGCGGCTGGCCAGTGCAGATCGCGGGCGCGACGGGCGCGATCGACGTGCTCGCGGTCGAAACCGCGAACGATGCGAGCCTGACGACGTTCGCGCGCGGCGGCGGCTGCGACCTGATGATCTCGTTCGAACGCGCGATCACGCTCAAGCTGGTGAGCCAGCTCGCCGCAGCCCAACCGGGCCCGGTGGTGATTGCGCTCGGCGAGGATCCCGACTTATCGAAGGCAATCGCGGTGGCCGACCCGGCGCGCGACCTCGCCACCCCGTTCAAGGGCCCGTTCGAGACGCTGGCCGTCACGGTGGCCGACGCCGCTGCAGCGGCGATCGCGCTGACGCGCCATTCCGGGCTGTTGC
>CAZHWG010000006.1:0-19231 GCA_964535925.1 uncultured Sphingorhabdus sp. | reverse complement strand
CCATAGGCGTGCCGGATCGCGTCGGCGATTGCGGGCGGGAAGTCGCTGTCGAGGAACAGGCGGCGGATCGCCGCGCCGGTTTGACGGAGCGACGCCGTTCCGCTTTTCATCTCGGCCAGCCGCGCGGCGATGGCATCGGCGATGCCGTTGGCGGTGACGAACTGCCTGTACGCCGACGCGGTGGTGGCGAATCCATCGGGCACCCGCACGCCTTCGGCCGCTGAGCGCCACCGTGTCACGCGTATCGGCTGGCTTCGCGCGGCCGTGCTGGGCGCGAACGACGGTATCGTCTCGACCGCCAGCCTGATCGTCGGTGTGGCGTCGGCGTCGGCGGCGCGCGGCGATATCCTGATTGCCGGTGCGGCCGGCCTGGTCGCCGGTGCGATGTCGATGGCCGCGGGTGAATATGTCTCGGTCAGCTCGCAGGCCGATACCGAAAAGGCCGACCTGGGACGCGAACGCGCCGAGCTGGCCGAAACCCCCGAGGCCGAGCTGCGCGAATTGACGAACATCTATGTCCAACGCGGGCTGAGCGACGAGCTGGCCGCAAAGGTCGCCGAGGAGCTGACTGCGGGCGACGCGCTGGCCGCGCATGCGCGCGACGAACTTGGGCTGTCGGTGGTGACCTCGGCGCGTCCGGTGCAGGCCGCGCTGGCATCGGCGGCGACGTTTACCGCCGGGGCGGCGTTGCCGCTCATTCTCGTTATTATCGTCCCGCTCGATCGGCTCGTCGCCGCCGAAGCGATTGCCGCGTTGCTGTTCCTTGCCCTGCTGGGAGCGCTCGGCGCGGTCGCGGGGAGTGCCCCCGTCGGCCGCGCCGTCATCCGGGTCACGTTCTGGGGCGCGATCGCGATGCTTGTCACAGCCATTATCGGGAGATTAGTCGGTGCCGTCGTCTAGCCATCCATCGGGTCCTTCAGGATTCCGCCGCATCCTGATCCCCGTCGATATCGACGAACCGTCGTCATGGCAGATAGCGCTCCCGACTGCGCGCGAACTGGCCAGGGCATCTTCAGCGAAGGTGACCGTTCTGACGGTGTTGCGCGATATCGAGGCGATCGCCCAGGGAGTTGCCTATTCGCTGCCGGGCTATCGTGTCCTCCACGATATCGCCGACGCCCGGCTGGTCTCGCTCGTCGCGGAAAGCATTCCCGATTTCCCGTCGCTCGAGACGATGGTCACGTCGGGCACGGTCTATACCGGCATTCTCGACACCGCGCGTGCGAAGGACATCGACCTGATCGTGATGGCATCGCATCGGCCCGCGATGAAGGACTATCTGCTTGGCAGCAACGCCGCCAAGGTCGCGCGCCACGCCAAATGTTCGGTCCTGATCGTCCGGCCCGAAGCCGACGGGGACTAGGTGTCGGGGCAAGCGGAAACGCGCGCGACCCATCCGTAAACATGCGTAACGCACGCGCCCGCGCGAAGGGGTAAACGGGATCCAGGCGAGCCCAGGAGACCGTCATGCTAGAAACACTTTTCACCGACGAAAACCGGATGGGGTTCAAGGTGTCGGGCCATCTCGACGCCAAGGAACTCGACGATCTCTATAGCGCGGTCGAAGGCGGGCTGGCCGATTTCGAGAAGACCCATCTCTACATCGAAGTCGGCGACTACACCGGCTTCGACGCGCAGTTCGTCGCCAGCAATCTTCACCGGTCGTTCGCCCTGATGGGCAAGCTGTCATCGTTCGGACGCGTCGCGGTGGTCGCCGACCAGCCGTGGCTGCGGCGCGCGGCCAAGCTCGAAAGCGCACTGCTGCCGCACATCGCCTATGAAGTCTATCCACTCGCCGATCGCGATTTGGCGCTGGCCTGGGTCAAAGGCGAAAGCGGTTCGCCGCACCAGCCCGCATTGTCGATCATCGCCACCGACCGAAGCGACGTCGTGGCATTCGACATCGCCGGTCGTCTCGCAGCTGCCGACATTCACCGCGTCGCGCAAGCGATCGAAAGCGCGCTGGCCGAGAGCCCCAAGATCAGCCTGCTGGCTCGTTTCACAAAGTTCGAGGGCATGGATGCCTCAAGCCTTGGCGACGCCGATTACCTGCACATGAAATGGTCGCTGCTCGGCCATCTCGATCGCTATGCACTGATCGGAGCGCCGCACTGGCTGGCCGCGACAGCGCAGGGTGCGAGCATCCTTATCCCTGGCCAGATCCGCGCCTATGCAGCCTGTGCCGAAGACGACGCGTGGCAATGGCTGAATGCCACCCCGCTCGACACCAAGAGCAACGATTCTGCCCCAGCCCAGTCGCAGGACCTGGCCCAAAGCGATGCCTGATATCCCTGGCAGGAAGGCCACCCCCATGAAAACCAATGTCGGTCGCAATGACCGGATTATTCGCGCGATCGTCGGTACGCTCGCGCTGGCAGCCCTTTTCGATGGCCCCTTGTCGACCTATCCGACCGTTCGCGTGATCATCGGCGTGGTGGGGATTGTCCTCATCGCGACGAGCCTGTTCGCGTTCTGCCCGGCCTACCGCCTGTTAGGGATCAAGACCTAGCCACGCATGCCGTTCTCGCCGTTCGTCGTAAGCCGGTGTACGCAAGAGCATAAAGTTGCAAGCTCCGTCCTCTCGTATCGGCGCTCAACGCGTCTCGGCGTCCGCTGCGGGAGTCCCGCGCGCCTCGGATAGCAGCGTGATCGACATGCGACGGTTGCGGGGATCGGCGGCATCCTCGGGGCTGTAGGGCTGGCGATCGGCGACGCCCTCGATCTTGTCGAACTGCGCCTCGGTAAGTCCCCCTGCAAGCAGCGCCTGGCGCGTCGCCTCGGCGCGTGCCGCCGAGAGCAGCCAGTTGTTCATCGTCTTGCCGGCGGCATAGGGCAGGCTGTCGGTATGGCCGCGCACCGCGATACCGTTGGTCAACGGCACGATCGATTCCGCCACCTCACGCAGCAAAAGCTGCGCGCGCGGCACCAGCCGGTCGCTCGACAGTTCGAACATCGCGAAATCGGCTGCATCAACGACTTCGATGCGCAAGCCTTCGTCGCTGCGGAAAAAACGGATGTTCTCGGCAAGGTTGCGGAGCTGTTCGCGCTTCTTGAGCCGTTCGCGTATCTTCTTTTCGATCTGCTTGAACGCCTCCTCTTCCTCTTCGGGCGTAGGTTTGCTGGCCCCGTCCTTGTTGGCCCAGGCATCGCGGGGAGCGCTGATCGTCCGGTCGCCCTCCTGCATGGGAGAGTGCGCGAAATTGTCCTTCGAAATCATCGAATCGCCGCCGAACGGGCCGCTGTTCGACCCGCCACTGCCTTCCTGCCGCATCTCGACAAGCGTCGGCGTGAAATAGTCGGCAATTGCCCTCTTGTCCTTTTCGTCGGTCGAACCGAGCAGCCACATCAGGAGGAAGAACGCCATCATCGCCGTCACGAAGTCGGCATAGGCGACTTTCCACGCGCCGCCATGGTGCGCGCTATGGTCGTCGGCGATAATCTTCTTGATGATGATCGGTCGCTGGTTCGACCGCGAAGCCTTGCTGGCCATGGGTCAGCGCGCCCTCAACCCGTCGAAGACGTCGGCGAAGCTGGGCTGGTTGGCATGGTCGAGCCCCGAACGCGCCGCTTCGATGACCAGCGGTTGCGGATGGCCGTGCAGGCTGGCGATGATGATCTGCTTGGCGACCTCGTAGATCTTGAGGTCATCCTCGATGATCGCGCGGACGCGGTTGGCCATCGGTCCGACGATGCCGTAGGCGAGGAGCACGCCGAGAAAGGTTCCGACCAGCGCCGAACCGATCATTTCGCCGAGAACCTCGGGAGGCTGATCAATCGATCCCATTGTCTTGACGACGCCGAGCACGGCGGCGACGATGCCGAGCGCGGGAAGTGCGTCGGCGAGCCACTGGAGATTGTCGGCAGGTCCGAGCGCGCTCTTGTGATGCGTCTTGAGATGCTGATCGACGACTTCCTCGACCGAATGGGGGTCGAGGTCGCCCGACGACACGACGACGAGACGAAGACTGTCGCAGATCAGCGCAACGAGCGTCTTGTCGGCCATCAGGCGCGGAAATTCCGCGAAGATAGCGCTGTTCTGAGGATCCTCGACATGCGGTTCGAGCGCGACCGGGCCTTCGACGCGGAGCATCTTCATCAACTTGCCGCACAAGAAGATGCAGTCGAGATAATCCTGGCGCTTGAACTTGGGGCCTTTGAAGACCTTGGCAAAACCGCCGCCGAGCGCCTTGATCTGGGTGCCGTTGTTGCCCGTCACGATCGCCGCCAGCGCCGAACCGCCGATGATCATCATCTCGAGTGGCAGCGCGTGCATGACGGCGCCCAGATCGCCGCCCGAAATAACGAAACCCCCGAATACCATGACGACCAGAATGACGAATCCGATAGCTGGCATCATGGGCGCAGTTCCTGTTCAATGGCCTTGGACGGGCGCCCGAGGGTGCAACCGGATACAAGACGTATCCACTTGAGATGTTTAACGGCTGCGCGGGCGCCAGCTTAAGGACCCGAACCGCCCGATCGCATACTAACGAAGAAAATCGAGCAGCGACCGCTGGGCAATGCGGCCGTAGACCGACTGGGCCGCCTGCAACGTGATATCGAGTTTCTGGAGACGCGTGATCGCATCGGTAATGTCGACGCTTTCGATCTGCTGGCGACGTTCGGCGAGAACGATCTTGCTGTCGAGGAACTGGTTGCGCGCGCTTTCCAGCCGTCCGCGCGCCACGCCCTGCTCGGTGAGCATGACCGAGACATGGTTGATCGCGCTATCGAGCGTGGTCAGCGACGCGCTGCGCTGGGCATTGCTGCCGTTACGGATCGCATCGATCGTAGTCAGCATGGCGTCTTTCAGCGTCGTCGTGCCCCCGGCGCCATCGGAAATCCCGTCGGACAGCCTGGCGAGCGAGGGTGCCGCGATGACGGTGCGCGTTCCCCCGATCGGTACCTCGATCGCGGCATCGGCGAACAATTTCCCGCCATAGCTGTCATCCTGGTCGAGCAGGTCGGAGAAATTGGCGAGGATGCCTTCGAGTTCTTTTGCAATGCCTTCGCGATCGGCGGCGTTGAGCGTTCCGCTATTCGCCTGCACCGCCAGTTCCTTGGCGCGGGTCAGGCCCAAGGCCAGTTCACTGATGCTCGATTCGGCCTGAATCGCGCGGGTCTCGGCGCGACCGATATTGGCGGTCCACGCCGCTTCGTTGCCCTGCCGCCGCGCGACGAGCGAAACTTCCAGCCAGCCTTGCGGGTCGTCCGACGGGACGTTGAGGCGCTTGCCGGTGGCGATCGCATTCTGCTGCGCGGTGATCGCATGGGCCAGGTCGATCTGGCTTTGAATGGCATCTCTCGGGCGATTGCGATTGATCGATGAAATCATGAGAAGGTCCTCACGCGGGGTTAAAAGATGGCCAGGATCGACTGGGTCAGTTCGCGCGCCACCTGGATGACGCGGCTGGCCGCTTCATAGGCTTGCTGCAAGCGGACGAGATCGGCGGTTTCGTGATCGAGATCAACGCGCGACACCGCGTCGCGACCATTGCGCGCATTGCGATCGATCGCACTGGCGGCGGTCCCCTCGTTCTTGGTGGCGAGCAGCAGGTTGGCGTGGGTCGAGACGAGCTGGGTCCAGTTTTTCTCAACGCCGCCGCTGGTGCGCAGGCCGGCGAGCGCGAGGAGGTTTCCGTTCGGCTTGCCACTGGCGTCGGCCACGGCAAGCTCGCTAGCGGCAATCGCGATCAGCGTCAGGCCGGTAGCGCCGCCACCGCCGGTCACGAGCGCAACGCCCGGGTTGCCCGCGTCGGTTCGACCGGCGGCGTGCCAGTCGTTGACCTGCGTGGCGAATTTCTCTGCCATCTGGTCGAGCTGGGCGAGATCGCTCGTCGCCGCGCTGCGCGACCGGCTGAGGCCGGCAAGCAAGCCGTTGGCGGGCACCTTGCCCCCCTGCCCGTCGACCAGAACGCGAAAGGTGCCATCGGGATTATCTGCCATGCTCAGCGTTGCCGAGGTGCCGATCCCGACAATCGCCTCACCGCCATAGCGGATCGTCGCGGTGCCGTTGTCGCCGAGCGTAATCTCGACATCGATGCGTTCGCTGACCACCGCGAGCGCGGCATCGCGCTGGTCGAGCAATCCAGCGGCAGCCTGTGTCCCGGCGGGCGTCTTGCGTAGCTCGATATTGATCTTGGCGAGGTTTTCGAGGACCTGGTTGAGCCCGAGCAGTTCGTTCCCGGCGCGCTGCCCGATCTGGTCGATCGACTGGTCGAGATTCTCTGCGGTTCGCTGAAACGTGTCGGCGGTCGCGCCAATTTCGTTGATGAAGGCGGTGCGCAGCGACGTGTCGAACGGTGCGGCGGCCAGTTCGTCGGCGCTCGAATAGAAGCTGGCGAGCCTGGTTCCGACATCGTCGCCAGCATTGCTGAGTCCGGTCTCGATCGTGCCGAGCCAGTTGGTCATCGTGTCGGTGCGAACCAGCGAGGAGCCGCTCATCCTTACCGATGCTTCGAGGAATTCGTCGCCCGAACGTACGATCCCGTTGACGCGGACGCCATTCAACCCGCTCTCGGCCGCGTAGAGCGGGTTCAGGTAGCCGGTGACGGTCGAGTCGCCCAGATCGGTGCGGCGGCGCACATAATCCGCGTTTTCGACGTTGGCGATGTTCTGTGAAACGGTATCGAGCGCCGCGCTGTAGGCGCGCAGGGCCGACCGTCCGATACTGAGCAGGCCCGTCATGATCCACCCTCGAACTGTTTGAGGAGAAGTTCGGCGATACCGAACTTGCTGTTGCCCGCCATGGCGTCGGCCATCTTGGCATCCTGCATGTCGCGGAACTGCTCGGTCGCCTGGTTGGAGAACATGTCTTCGGCGAGCGAGGCGCTGCGCATCGTCCCGATCATCTGGCGCAGGAAGATCGCTTCGAACGCCTTGGCCGCAGAGCGCAGGTCATCCTTGCTCTGTGCCGGACCGGCCGGGCTGGCCGGCGCGGCGGCGGCGATGCTCGCCGAGGAAATCGGCGTGCTCACAGGATCACCAGATCGGCGGTCAGCGCGCCGGCCTGCTTGAGCGCTTCGAGGATCGCCGCAAGGTCGCTGGGGCTCGCCCCGATCGCATTGATCGACTGGACGATCTCCGACAGCGAGGCGCCGCGGGCGACGAACGCCGAGACGGGTTCCTGCTGGATCTCAATCGCGCTGCGTTCCTCGACCGCGGTCTGGCCGCGGCTGAACGGCGCGGGCTGCACGACCGTGGGCGTTTCCTGGACGCGCACTGTGAGCGACCCGTGGCTGACCGCCGCGGGGCTGATGCGCACGGCGCCGTTGATAACGACCGTCCCGGTGCGGGCATTGACGATGACACGCGCCGGCGCTTCGGCCGGGGTGACTTTCATGTTCTCGATCGCACCCATCAGGACGACCCGCTGGTTCACATCGCTCGGCGCGCGAATCAGGACCGACACGGCGTCGCTCGCCGAGGCGATCTGTTCGCCGGTCTGCTGGTTGATCGCATCGGCAACGCGCAGCGCGGTGGTAAGATCGGCCTGCGCGAGGTTGAAGGTCAGGTAGGGCGACTGTTCGAAGCCGGTGGCGACGAGCCGTTCGACCGAAGCACCGCCGGCAATCCGGCCGACCGAGGGAATGTTGACCGTCGTCGTCGAGCCATCGCGGCCTTCGACCCCGAGGCCGCCGACTGCGAGGTTGCCCTGCGCCATCGCGTAGATCTGTCCGTCGGCACCAAGCAGCGGCATCATGATCAGCGTGCCGCCGCGCAGCGACTTGGCCTTGCCGATCGCCGAAACGGTGACGTCGATCCGCTGGCCCGGCTTCGCCATCGCGGGAAGGTCCGCGGTGACGAGCACGGCAGCGGCATTCTTGGTCGCCGGATTGATCCCCGGCGGCAGGGTCATGCCGAAGCGCGTGGCAACGCCTTTCATCGCGATGGTCGCGTATTCGAGGCTGTCGTCACCCGTGCCGGCAAGGCCGACAACGATGCCGTAGCCCGTCAGCTGGTTGCTGCGCAGACCCTGGAAGCCGCCGATATCCTTGATCCGTTCAGCCGACGCCGCGCTCGGAAGCAACAGCGCAGCCGACAGGACGAGAACCACCTTGGCGAAGAACGAAGCGATCCTGGTCATCAGAAGGGACTCACTATGTTGAAGAATTTCTGCAGCCAGCCCTGCTTGCTCGCCTGCGCGATCTCGCCGGCGCCGCCGTAATCGATGTGCGCATCGGCAACGCGGCTCGACGCGACGACGTTTTCAGGGCCGATATCGGCGATCCGGACGAGGCCGCTGAAGCGGACATATTCGTCGCCGCGGTTGAGCCGGATCAGCTTTTCGCCGCGGACGAGCATCGTTCCGTTGGGAAAGACCTGCGCGACGGTCACGCTGATCTGCCCGCTCAATGCATTGCTCTGCTGGGCGCTGCCGCCGCCCTGGAAATTGCTGCCGCCGCCGAACGAAACGTCGCTCGGGTTGAACACCGACAACGGGCCGGTGGTCGGCGGAGTGATGCCGAAACTGCCCGACTTGTCGACATTCGCGCTGTTCGATTTCACCGCCTGGGTGCGCTCGATCAGGGCGATCGTCAGCAAATCGCCGACGCGCGCGGCGCGGGCGCCCGAAGTCAGCGGGGCATAGCCCGCGCTGGCCTGGAAAATCGATCCGTCGGTAGCCGCGGGAGGCAGCTGCACCGGGGTGGGTGCGAGCGTGACGGCATAGGCCGGGTCGGGCCGGGCCTGTTCGCTGGCCAGGCACCCGGCGAGAAGCGGGGTGACGGCGACGAGGAGAAAGCTGGTTTTCATGGATCGGATCCTCATCACAATTGCTGGTTGGCGAACTGGAGCATTTCGTCGGTCGCCTTGATCATCTTCGAATTGACCTCGTAGGCCCGCTGGGTCTCGATCATGTCGACCAGCTCTTCGACGATATTGACGTTCGAACCTTCGAGCGCGCCCTGGCGCATGACGCCGCGGCCTTCTTCGCCGCCGGCACCGACGATCGGCGCACCGCTCGCCCCGGTCTCCTTGAGCAGGTTGTTGCCGATCGACTGGAGGCCGGCAGAATTGACGAAGTTCGCCAGTTCGATCTTGCCCAGTTCGCTCGGTTCGGACTGGCCGGGCAAGGTCGCCGAGACGGTGCCGTCGGCGCCGATCGTGACCGAAGTCGCACCCGACGGAATCTGGTTCTGCGGCTGGAGCGGCAGGCCTTCGGAGGTCACCATGGAGCCGTCGGCGGTCATGTTGAAATTGCCCGAGCGGGTATAGGCGTTGCTGCCGTCGGGCATCGCGACCTGGAAATAGCCGGCGCCTTCGATCGCGAGATCGAGCGCGTTGCCCGTCGTCTGCAGCGACCCTTGCGTATCGATCCGCGCAGTGCCCGAAACGGCCACGCCGGTACCGAGCGCGAGGCCTACGGCATATTTGTTCTGCTGGTCGGCAGCGGCGCCCTGCTGGACGACCTGCTGATAGGCCAGGGTTTCGAATTGCGCGCGGTCGCGCTTGAAACCGGTCGTGTTGACGTTCGCCAGGTTGTTGGCGATCACGCGCATCTTGGTGTTCTGTGCGTCGAGCCCGGTACGGGCGACCTGCAAGGCTGAATTGCTCATCTGTCAGTCTCCATTGGTGCCGCGGTCAGCGCGGCAGCTGCATGATGCTGGCGCCACCTTCGTCCAGCTCTTTGGCGGTTGTCAGAAGCTTGACCTGCGCCTCGTAGGCACGGCTGGTTTCGATCATGTCGACCAGTGATTGGGTCATGCTGACGTTCGATCCTTCCAGCGCACCGCTTTGCAGCCTTGCATCTGGGTCTGACGGCAAAGCGCCGCCGTTCTTAACTCGAAAGAGGGTGTCCAAACCCTTCACCACGTCGCTGCCCTTGGGGCTGACGACACGAAGCCGGTCGATCTGCTGCGGCTGGTTGGGGTCGCCGCCCTTGGGGACGATCCACACACCGCCGTCCTCTGAGATGCGGATGCTGTCCGCAGCAGGGACGACGAGCGGGCCGCCTTCACCGAGGACGGGATGTCCGTCGCCGGTGGTCAGCAGCCCGCTCTGGCTCATCATCAGGTCGCCGCGACGCGTGTAACCCTCGTCGCCATCGGGGGCCTGGACAGCGAGCATGCTGTCCCCGCCCAGCGCGATGTCGAGCGGTCGCCCGGTCTCCTTCACCGCGCCGGCGTCCATGTTCGCGCCGAGCACCGCCTCGGTGACGTGGGCACGGGTTTGCAGCACCGGACCATTGACGTAGTTCGCCTGCGCGTTGACCACCTCGGCACGAAAGCCGGTAGTGTCGGCGTTCGCCATGTTGTTGGCGATTGCAGTTTGGCGAGCCATGATGCCTTGCATCGCGCGCAGGCTGAGATGGGTCATCCGGTCCATGGGCTGTTCCTCGATGGTTTAGGTTAGGTCGAGGCCGATCAGACCTGCAGGTTGACGATCGTCTGCGTCATCTTGTTGGCCGTCTCGATCGCCTGGGCGTTGGCCTGGAAATTCCGTTGCGCCGAAATCAGCGAAACGAGTTCCTCGGTCATGTCGATATTGGCGGTCTCGAGCGAACCCGAGCGGATCGTGCCGAGCTGGCCCGTGCCCGCCTGGGCAAGTTCGGCCAGGCCCGACGCGCCGGTCGCCTGCCAATGCGCATCGCCGATCGGGCGGAGACCCTCGACGGCGACGAAGCTGGCCATGGCGAGCGAGCCAAGCGCCTGCTGGTTGCCGTTCGAATAGGTCGCGATGATGTTGCCGTTGTTCGCGACGCTGACGTTCGCGAGGACCGCATTGGGATCCGACGGATCGGTTTGCGGCAGGACCAGGTTGGTCATGTCGGCGGGATTGTTCGACGACAGGTCGCCGTTGGCATCGACCGGTAGCAGCTGGATGATGTTGCCGGTGCTGTCGACCACTTCGCGCTGGTTGTTGACGCTGAACGCGCCGTTGCGGGTGTAGCTGATCGAACCCGTCGTGTTGGGGCTCTTGACGATGAAGAAGCCTTCGCCGGCGACCGCGAGGTCGAGCGTGCGATCGGTCGATTCGAGCGTACCCTGGGTGAACTGCTGCTTGATGCCCTGGAGCTGGACGCCCTGGCCCGCAATCTTGGCGGTGTTCTGGGTCGGCGAGGCGGCGAACAGGTCGCCGAACTGCGCGCGGCTTTTCTTGAACCCGGTCGAGCTGCCGTTGGCGATGTTGTTCGACACGACGGCAAGATCGGATTGGGCAGCCTTAAGTCCGCTGAGTGACGTTAGAAATGACATTTACTCTCTCCTTGGTAAAAACGGGGGCACGCGTTTCAGATTGGTATGGCAGGCGATCAGCCGACGCCGCGAACGGCAGAAACCTCGATCGGGCCCGCAGCGGTGGTGAGGACGGCGCCGGGCCCGGTGGCCGAGATGCCGACCGCGGTGACCGGCAGCCAGGTGGAGGTCGACAATGCGACCCCGCCCGAGACACGAACCCTGAGCGGGCCGAAATCGAGCGGCTGGCCGTTTTCGTCGAGGCTCTGGAAGGCGAACGGAACCTGCCCCGCTTCGACCGGACCGGCGGTTGCCGAGCGGCGGACGACGCCCGCCTCATCGACGAGTTCGATGGTCAGCGAGTCGGTGGGGCCAGCGAGGGTCAGTTCGCCGCGATAAAGGCCGTTGGCGTCCATCGCCGCGACATTGCCTTGGGCGAGCACCGACTTGCCGATGAACTGCGTCGCTTCGGACAGGCGGCTGCCGGCAAAGGCATCGGCGATGCCCTTGAGCGACTTGTTCATTTCGGTGATGCCGGCGACCGACGAGAACTGCGCCATCTGCGCAACCATCGCCTGGTTGTCGACCGGCTTGAACGGGTCCTGGTATTTCAGCTGCGCGGTCATCAGGCGCAGGAACGAATTCTGGTCGAGCGTCCCGCCGCCGGTGGCGTTGGTCGGCTGGGCCATCGTCAGTCCGGCCGGAAGGCTGTTTGGAATAGTGCTCATTTGCCCATCCTCACAGTGTCGAGAATCAGCGACTTTGCGGTCTGCAGAACCTGGACGTTGTTTTGATACTGGCGTGCGGTTTCGAGCATATCGATCAGCTCCGCCGCCTCATCGACGCCTGCGTCCCAGACATTGCCGTCGGCATCGGCGACGGGGTTGGTCGGATCGTGGCGCATCTTGGGTTCGACGTTCGACTGGACGATCTTCAGGACATCGACCGTCGCGATGCCATCGCCGCCGCTGACCGATTGGAAAACCGGTTTGAGCGCACGATAGGCTTCCGCGGCGCTGCCGTAGCTCGTTCGCGCATTGGCGAGGTTCGATGCGGTGGTGTTCATGCGGGAGAGTTGCGCCGACATGGCACGGCCCGATATGTCGAAGATATTCATGGGTTATTCCCCTCTCAATGCGCGGGTGATCGTCATCACGCGCGCTTCCAGGAACGACAGCGTGGTCGAATAGCCGACAGCATTTTCGGCAAAGAGCGTCTGTTCGGTCGACATCTCGACGGTGTTGCCGTCGAGCGAAGACTGGCGCGGGACGCGATAGCCGGCGTTGCCCTGCATCGCGCTGGCCGCGTCGCCGCCGCCGCGCACTTCGCGCATCGCCTTGTCAAAATCGAGATCGCGCGCCTTGTATCCGGGCGTCGCGGCGTTCGCGATATTGGAGGCCAACATCGACAGCCGCTGCGATCGCAGCTGCAGCGCGTCCCCGTGGATACCGAAAATTTTGTCTACCATAACTCGCTTCCTGCTTAATCCCGACCCGCCCTTGCCGTTGAAGACACTGAGCCGATGGGTCTGTCGAACGTAGATAAGCAAGGGGCGTGCCAAACCATGACATCGCTAGCAAAACGCGCCCTTTCGGTCGAACCGACGGGCTTGCCGATCCTCGAGCGGCAAAATCTTGCCGCCCGGCAAGGCTTTGCCGCTGTGTGCGTCGAGGCGGCATGACGGGCATGGAAATCAGCCAATATTTCGAAGGCGGCGCGCTCGCGCTCGTCGGCCTGGGCTGCCTGATGATTGCGGCGATCCAGAATGGTGCGGGCGGGCTGGCGATCGGAATTTCCAGCCTGCCGCGCCTGTTCCGCCGCCGCGGCGAAGCGGAACGGGCCCGGCTTGCGACGCTGATCGTCGAAGACATCGTCAAGCGACGCGGCATCGGCTGCGCCGATCGCGGACCCCAGAGCTGCCGCTTCACGCACGAAGTCGGCGAGCTAATGTCGAACACCAAGGGATATGACGCGCTCGCCCGCGCGGTCGCGCGCTTGCTCGATGCCGAAGAGGCGAGGCGCGCGCGCGCAATCCAGGTCTGGAACGACATCGCCGATGCCGCCCCGGCGCTGGGCATGCTCGGCACCGTCGTCGGCCTCGTCCAGATATTCGCGCGGATGGAAAGCGTCGCCGGGGTCGGCGCGGCGATGGCGCTGTGCCTGCTTACCAGCCTCTATGGCCTAGTCTTCGCGCACCTGATCGCCGGACCGATCGCGCGGCGGCTCGCGCTGTTCGGCGCCCAAGATGCAGCTTGGCAAAGCGACATCGGCGAGCGCCTGCTCGCGGTGGCGCGACACGAATATCCCCAAGGTCCCGCCGCCAAGCCCGCCAGCGATGCCAGTGACTCGGTTGTCTATGTCATGCCGCATGCGCAGAAGGCGCGCGCGCGATGAGCGGATCTCGCTCGATGTTCGGCTTTGTCGACCTGACGCTGATCCTGCTCGGCTCGATCGCGTTGATCGGCCAGCTCGAGCAGCGCGAGGCGCGGGCCAGCGTGGCGATCAAGCCGAACGATCCCGAGGACTACCGCGAAATCGTCTCGGTCGCGCTTGCCGAAATCTTCCCGCCCAATGAAGCGCGCGTCTCCGCGCGCGGCAAGGTCTGGCTCAATGGTTTCGCCGAGCGGGCCAAAGGACGCCGCCTTGCGGTTGGCGTCGCGATCGACGCGCCGGGGCCAGGTGGACGGATGAATGGCTGGGAACAGGCGGCGGCACGGACCGCGGCGATCATCTATGTACTCGAAGCGTCGGGCTATCCCGACGACAGGATCGAACCGCAGCTGCCGCATACGCGTGTAGGGCCGCCCGATCTCGCAATTTCGATCGGCGAATGACGAGCTGGCACGACCTTTGCTTAGAATGGGACAGAACCATATCTGAATGAGGGTAGAAACCATGATCCGTTCCAGCATTTCCGGCAGTCTTGCCGTGATCGCGCTGCTTGCTACCGGGCCCGCCTTCGCCGCCTCGTTCCAGGACCTGGCCGAACTCGACATCGCGGTCGCAGCAAGCATGGGCGCCGAAATCGGCCAGCCCGGCGGTGCGCGCGCACCGATCGATCGCCGCCTCAGGCTGAAGCCATGTCCGACCGCCGCGACCATATCGGGACCCGTCATGGGCGCTGCGGTCGTGCGCTGCGACGCCGTTGGCTGGGCCATTCGCGTGCCGTTGCTGCTTGGCGCAAGCCAGCCAGGCTCGGGTACGAACGGCCAGGCCTCCGCTGCCGCTACGCCCGCGGTAACCCGCGGCCAGGCCGTACGTCTGACCGTCGAGGGCGCAGGATTTACCCTGTCGCGTACGATGATTGCCGACGCCACCGCTAAGGTCGGCGACATGGTCTCCGTGCGAGAGAACCGCTCAGCCAAGCCGATTCTGGCGAAAGTCACGGACATCGGCGAAGTCACGGTGCCGGGCTTTTGACGGGGGCCGACCGCGCCTGAATCGCGTACAAAAAAAAGATTTAAGATCGGCCGCGCCCTGCCGTTACCGGGAGCGACAAGATAAAAGAGGTAATCATGAAAATCGAGCGACCCAACAGCTACGGCCCGGCCTCCACCGCAGCCATCCGCAGCGGTAGCACCAGCGCCGTATCGGCTATCAGCCAAGTCCGCGCGAGCCATGACGAAACCGCGATCCGCCAGTCGAATGCAGCGGTCCTCGCAGGCGAAGGCGCGCCGATCGACCAGGCAAAGGTGGACAATATCCGCGCCGCGATCGCCGACGGCAGCTACCTCATCGACCCGCAGCAACTGGCGCAGAAGATGATCGCCCTCGACCTCTTCGGCGAAGTCTGACGCGATGCGCCTTGACCAGATCCACGCCGTCCAGGAACGCCTGATTTCAGCGCTCGACAACGGCGATGCCCAGGAAATCATGAGCACGACGACCGCGCTCGCGGCGCTGCTCGAAGAGCTGCGCGACACACCGGCGCTCTACGCCAGCCAGGAAACGCGCGAAGCGCTCGAGCGGGTCGACAAATTGTCGCAATCCGCCGCCTATCGCCTGCGCATCCTTACCGACAATACGCGACGCAGGCTCGCCCTGCTCGGCTGCGAAAGCGAACAGCTTAGCTACGGCCCGCGCGTCGCGGTCGGCTGAGCCACCTCCCCAACTGCTCAAACTGGCACGAGTCTTGCTAATCTCCTGATGAAACCAGGAGACGGCACATGCCATCGCAGCTCAATCCCTCCGCCAGCGGAGGCGTCGACCGAATTACCCGCGCCATCGCCCAGTCCGCCCAGCGGACGGGGATCGATTTCAATTATCTGATGGGCCAGGCCCGCATCGAAAGCGGCCTCAACCCCAACGCCAAGGCGTCGACGAGCTCGGCGACCGGCCTTTACCAGTTCATCAGCCAGAGCTGGCTCGCGGTCGTCGACCAGCATGGTGCCAACCACGGCATGGACTGGGCCGCAGGCGCAATCCAGCGCGATTCGCGCGGTCGCTACCAGGTTGCCGACCCCGAGATGCGCCGCGCGATCCTCGATCTGCGGCGCAATCCCGAAGCGGCCGCCGCAATGGCGGGCGAATTCGCCGCCGACAATCGCGACTATCTCGAACAGCGGCTCGATCGGCAGATGGCACCGGTCGATCTCTACCTTGCCCATTTCCTCGGTGCCGGCGGCGCGCACAAGTTCCTCGCCGCGCACGCCGCCGACCCCGATGCGCCTGCCGCGCCCCTGTTTGCCAAGGCGGCGCAAGCCAATCGCTCGATTTTCTATGCCCCCGGCGGCCGTGCGCGCAGTTTCGACGAAATCCGCGATCGGTTCGCCGCCAAGCTCGGCGACGGCGCCGCATTGCCGTCGGGCGGCAAGAATCGGCCGGGCGGCAAGGACATGCCGTTCGTCCAGCCCGCCGATTACCTGCGGCTCGCCGCCCAGCGCAGCACGCCTGCCAGCACCGACCTGAACCAGAACAACAATGCGCGGCTTGCCTACATGCTGCTCGCGTCGATGGGAGCCTGACCCTTATTATGACCACCCCCGCCGTCAAAGCGCCCAGCGCCATGCTCGATGTCCGTTCGGCGCTGTTGCCGCTCGCAACGCTGTTGCTCGTGGTATTCCTCGTGCTGCCCGTCCCGGCGTTCGTCCTCGATATCGGCTTCATCACCAATATCATGATCTCGCTCGCGGTGCTGATGGTCGCATTGAATGCGTCCAAGCCCCTCGACTTCTCCAGCTTTCCCACGGTCTTGCTGTTCGCGACCTTGTTGCGGCTCGGCCTCAACGTCGCCTCGACGCGCGTCGTCCTGGTCCAGGGCCATGAAGGCGGCGACGCGGCCGGTCACGTCATCGAGGCGTTCGGCAGCATGTTGATCGGCGGCGACTATGTCGTCGGCCTGTTCGTCTTTGCCATCCTGATGATCATCAACATGGTCGTCATCACCAAGGGCGCGGGACGCGTGTCCGAAGTTTCGGCGCGCTTCACGCTCGACGCCCTTCCCGGCAAGCAGATGGCGATCGACGCCGATCTCGGCGCGGGCCTTATCACTCCAGAAGAAGCCAAGCAGCGGCGCGTCGACGTCGCAACCGAAGCCGATTTCTACGGCTCGATGGACGGCGCCAGCAAGTTCGTCAAAGGCGACGCGATCGCCGGCGTGCTGATCCTCGTCATCAACATCTTCGGCGGTATCGTGCTCGGCGTCACCAACCACGGCCTGTCGCTGGGCGAAGCCGCATCGACCTATACGATGCTTGCCATCGGTGACGCGCTCGTCGCACAGGTCCCTGCCCTGCTGCTTTCGATCGCCGCCGCGGCGATCGTCACGCGGGTCGCCTCGCCATTCGATCTGCCCGGCCAGATCGCCTCGCAATTCGGTTCGGCCAAGGCCTGGATGCCCGTCGCGGTGATCCTCGCCATCCTCGGCGTGCTGCCGGGCATGCCGCACATGATCATCCTGCCCGCCGCCGGCGTGGCGAGCTATTTCGCCTGGCGTTTCTCGCGCCCCGTTGCCGAAGTCGACGAGAGCGCCAACGAACCCGCGCCCAATCCCAGCGTCATCAACTGGCGCGACGTGTCCGACGAGGCCGTGCTCGGCGTCGAGGTCGGCTATGCACTCACCCCGCTCGTCGACGAACGGCGCGATGCGCCGCTGATGAAGCGCGTTACCGGCATCCGCAAACAGCTGTCGAAAGACCTCGGCTTCGTCATCCCGCTGGTCCGGATCAAGGACGACCTGACGCTCGATCCCAATGCCTATCGCATCACGATCGGCGGAACGGTGATCGCCGAGGGGATCATCTGGCCCGAGGACATGCTGGCAATCGACAGCGGCGACATCGACGAACAGATTGCCGGTCGCGCCTGCAAGGATCCGACCTTCGGCATGGATGCAATCTGGATTTCGCCCGACAAACGGCCCGAAGCGATCGTATCGGGCTATACCGTGGTCGATGCCTCGACCGTGCTCGCGACGCACCTCAACCACATGATCCGCCTCAATGCCGCGCAACTGTTCGGCATGGATGAGACCAAGATGCTGCTCGATGCGCTCAAGGACCGTGCGCCCGAACTCGTCGACGGCCTTACCCCCAAGCCGTTGTCGCTGTTCGCGGTCTCGGCGATCTGCCGCGCGCTCCTGATCGAAGGCGTCCCGCTGAGGGACTTCCGCCGCCTGTGTTCGGCGATGGTCGAAGCGACCGGCGACGGCACCAGCGACATCCCGACGATCGTCGAGCGCGTCCGCCAGCGCATCGGATCGATCATCATCCAGGCGCTTGTCCCGGTCAGCATGCCGCTCCCCGTCGTCACGCTCGATCCCGAACTCGAAAGCCTGATCGGCCAGTCGATCAAGGTCGCGGGCGACGCCAGCTTCCCGATCGAGCCCGGCCTTGGCCAGCGTATCCTGACCGCGATCGAGGAATCGAGCCAACGGCTGATGCTGCGCCAGCAGAACTTCGCGCTCGTCACCTCGCCGGCCGCGCGGAAGGCACTGTCCGACCTGCTCCGACCGCGCTTCCCCGACACCCCGGTGCTGTCGTTCCGCGAACTGCCCGACGACAAGCCGGTCGAGGTCATCGCGACCGTAGGCGGCAAGGATACGCCGCCGCCGGTGGCGCAGGCCAAGCACAACTTCACCCAGCTATGAAAGGAGCGCGGTCATGAACTTCCAAACCAGCCACGCCCTCACCTACGATCGCGTCCCGGCACGGCAGCGTCCGCAGCAGCTGATCGAGGATCATATCCCGCTGGTCCGAAAGATCGCCTGGCACGTCGCCGGTCGGTCGCCCGCGACGGTCGAGGTCGAGGACCTGATCCAGATCGGCATGGTCGCGCTGATCGAGGCGGCACGCCGCTATGAAGACCAGGGCCACCAGTTTTCGACCTATGCCGGCACGCGCATCCGCGGAGCGATGATCGACCAGCTGCGCGCGCACAGCAACATGTGCCGCTCGGCGCTCGATTTTCGCAAACAGCTGCGCAAGGCGCAGGACACGCTGATGAAACGGATCGGTCGCAACCCCTCGCAGGCCGAACTTGCCGAGGAACTCGGCATGGAGCAGGGCGACTTCCTCCACCGCCTCGACCAGGCCGCCGACGTCCAGATGGAATCGATGGACGAGGTCTATTCCGAACACAGCATCTGGTTCGCATCGGAAATCGAAGGCGCCGATGTCGCGCTCGAACGCGAACAGCTCGCGCAACTCGTCCAGGCCGGGATCGGAACGCTCAGCGAACGTGAGCAGATGGTGTTGCAACTGTTCTTCGTCGAGGAGCTCAACCTCGAGGAGATCGGCGCGGTGCTTGGCGTGTCGTCGGCGCGGGTCTGCCAGATCAAGAAGGGCGCGCTCGATTCGATGCGCAAGAAGCTCGGCGGCCAGCACCACTGAACACGGATCGGCCGCCCCGTTCACCCTGCCCTGTCATTCAACGCAAAAACGCCCGCCGGAGTATGTCCGGACGGGCGCTTCTGGTCGTTGGCGCGATGGACACCGCCCATCGTGCCGGGGGGATTAACGCAGCAGGCTGAGAACGCCCTGCTGGCTCTGGTTGGCCTGCGCCAGCATCGCGGTCGATGCCTGGTTGAGGATCTGGAACTTCGCGAGCTGCGTCGATTC
>CAZHWG010000005.1:0-19640 GCA_964535925.1 uncultured Sphingorhabdus sp. | reverse complement strand
AATGACCGAGCATGCAATCGGCGCGATCGACCTCGTGATCGTCAATCTCTATCCCTTTGCGCAGACCGTCGCCAAGGGTGCGGGGCGCGACGAGATCATCGAGAATATCGACATCGGCGGCCCGTCGATGGTGCGATCGGCAGCGAAAAACCACGGCTTTGTCGGCATCGTCACCGATCCGGGCGACTATGCTGACGTCATGGCGGAACTCGACGCCAACGCCGGCGCGCTGACGCTGGCAACGCGCAAAAGGCTCGCCGCCAAGGCGTTCGCCGCGACCGCCGCCTATGACAGCGCGATTGCGAGCTGGTTCGCCTTCGCCGACCAGGGCATGCTGTTTACCGAGCGGCTGACCGTCGCGATGACCCGCGGAGACGAGCTGCGCTATGGCGAGAACCCGCACCAGCAGGCAGCGCTCTACCTCCCCGAAGGCCCGGCCGCGCGCGGCATCGCGCAGGCGACGCAGATCCAGGGCAAGGCGCTGAGCTACAACAACCTCAACGATGCCGATGCCGCGCTCGAGCTCGTCGCCGAGTTCCGCGACGCGGGCCCGAGCGTCGTCATCGTCAAGCACGCCAATCCGTGCGGCGTTGCCAGTGGCGACACGCTGATCGACGCCTATCGCGCCGCGCTCGAATGCGACAGCGTCTCGGCCTTTGGCGGGATCGTCGCCTTGAACCGCCCGCTCGACGGGCCGACGGCCGAGGCGATCGCCGAAATCTTCACCGAGGTCGTCGTCGCGCCCGATGCCGACGATGACGCCAAGGCGGTGTTCGCCAGGAAGAAGAACCTGCGCCTGTTGCTGACCGGCGAACTCGGCGATCCGCGCCGCCCGGGCCTGGCGCTGAAATCGATCGCCGGCGGGATGCTGGTGCAGAGCCGCGACAACGGTTTCGTCGCCGACGCGGATTTCAAGATCGTCACTAGGCGCGCGCCGACGCCGCAGGAGCTGGCCGATTGCCGCTTCGCCTGGACCGTCGCGCGCCACGTCAAGTCGAACGCGATCGTCTATGCCAAGGACGGCGCCACCGCCGGGATCGGTGCGGGGCAGATGAACCGCCGCGATTCGGCGCGCATCGCCGCGATCAAGGCCCGCGAAGCGGCCGAAACCTATGGCTGGGATGCCGCCAGGACAGTCGGTTCGGCGGTCGCGTCGGACGCCTTCTTCCCCTTCGCCGACGGCTTGCTCGCGGCGGTCGAGGCGGGCGCGACCGCGGTGATCCAGCCGGGCGGTTCGATCCGCGACGACGAGGTCATCGCCGCCGCCGACGAAGCGGGCCTTGCGATGGTCTTCACCGGCATGCGGCATTTCCGGCATTGAAGCGGATTCTGTTCAAGAACCTCATCGCGGTATTTATCGCGTTTGTGCTGCTGTGCATCACAAGCGCGATTTGGACAGAGGGGCAATTACAGGCAGCGCAAGACGGTTTGTTTTGCGTGGCTACCAAGGATGACAATCTCGCCCGTGCTACCGGTCAAGACGGCGTCATACGGCGTCAGCTAGCTTCTGCGGTCTTGGTCAATCGCTGGCCCGGTAATTTGAATTCAGTTAACCGGAAGGTTCGCTCATGGGTCATATACGGGCCCGGCATGATGTTCACCAACGCAAAGGAGCGCGCCGCATATTACGACGCGCTCCCGCGATGTTCAGATCGCCGCCCTAAAAGCGGCTAGATTTTCCGTTTTCAGCGCGCGCGCTGGACCGAGCCGGCATATTTGCCGACGCCCGATTTCTTCGGGCCGCCGAAGCGGCGCGGCTGGCCTTCGCCGCCGGAGCGGTTGCGATTGCCGCCGCCGTTGCCGCCGGAACGACCGCCGCGTGCATGGCGATGGCCCTCGTCGCCCTTGCCGTGGCTCTTGGGCGCGGCCTTGGGCAGCTTGGCGACCATCTCGCGGAAATTCTCGGGCAGCGGCAGCGGCGTCGTCTTGACGCGCGTCAGCCGCTCGATGTCCTTGAGGTATGCGCGCTCGTCCGAGGCGACGAAGCTGACCGCGACGCCTTCGCGGCCGGCGCGCGCGGTGCGGCCGATGCGATGGACGTACTGTTCGGCAACGTTGGGCAGCTCGAAGTTATAGACGTGGCTGACGCCGGGGACGTCGATCCCGCGCGCGGCGATGTCGGTGGCGACGAGGACCTTGACCGATCCGTTGCGGAAGGCGTCGAGCGCGGCGGTGCGCTGGCCCTGCGACTTGTTGCCGTGGATTGCGCGCGCTTCGATGCCGGCACCGGTGAGGAAGCGGACGATGCGGTCCGAACCGTGCTTGGTGCGGCTGAAGACGAGCGCGCGGTCGATGTCGTCGGTCTGCAGGCGGTGCGTCAGCAGCGCCTGTTTCTCGCTCTGTTCGACGAAGGTGGCATATTGCTCGACGCGCTCTGCGGTCGTCGCCTGCGGCGTTACCGAGACCTGGACCGGGTTGGTCAGGAAGCGGGCGCCGAGATCGCGGATCGCCTTGGGCATCGTCGCCGAGAAGAACAGCGTCTGGCGCTTCTTGGGGAGCAGCGTGTCGATCCGCTTCAACGCGTGGATGAAGCCGAGATCCATCATCTGGTCGGCTTCGTCGAGGACGAAGAATTCGACATGGTCGAGCGTGACGGCACGCTGGTCGATCAGGTCGAGCAGGCGGCCCGGCGTGGCGACGAGGATGTCGACGCCGCCGGCGAGCTTCTTCTTCTGCGTGAAGATCGGCATGCCGCCCACGACGGTCAGCACGCTGAGGTCGCAATATTTGCCATAGGTGCGGAACGATTCGGCGATCTGCGCGGCGAGTTCGCGCGTCGGCGCGAGGACGAGCATGCGGCACGCCTTCTGCTTACGGTATTTGGCGTCGGTCACCATGTGGTGGAGCGACGGCAACGCGAACGCTGCGGTTTTGCCGGTACCGGTCTGCGCGATGCCGCACAGGTCGCGGCCTTCGAGCAAGGGCGGAATGGCCTGCGCCTGGATCGGCGTCGGGGTGTCGTATCCGGTCGCTTCGAGCGCACGAACGAGAGGCTGGGCAAGGCCCAGGTCTGAAAAATAGGTCATAATGTCTTTCGAATCTTCATCAGAGGCCTGTGCCGCGATCCCGCGGAAATGCGGGCGCGTGCGTTGGCGGGTTTCTTTACGAAACCGCCCCGCGTGAAGTGGGAAGCCTCTGGCAACGCTCTTGTCCGTCCCGGGCGGGTAAGGTCCTTGTCGGACCGCCCTCACGCTGCCGGGACTGCGGCGGACATGGGTCCGCTCGCCGTGGCGCGAGAAGGCATATGGGGCAGCGGGGGTTAATTTGCAACTAAATTACGCGCACCAGTGATTATCTTGCCGTGCAAGCTAGGCTTTGTCGCGCGCATTTGACCATGTATTAGCCGGGATCGTTCACGGCGCTAACGGCACGAACACGCGCGATTAGGGAAACATATGCAAGCCGAATACACCAGCGACGTGGCGATTATCGGGGCGGGCCCGGCGGGACTCACCGCCGCCTATCTGCTGACCAAAAAGGGCTATTCGGTGACCGTTATCGAAAAGGACCTGGTCTATGTCGGCGGCATCAGCCGGACCGTCGAGCATGACGGTTTCCGCTTCGACATCGGCGGTCATCGGTTCTTTTCGAAATCGAAACAGGTCGTCGACCTGTGGAACGAGATCCTGCCCGACGACTTCATCCAGCGTCCGCGGATGAGCCGGATCTATTACGAGGGCAAGTTCTACAGCTACCCGCTGCGCGCGTTCGAGGCGTTGTGGAACCTGGGCATCTGGCGCTCGACCCTGTGCATGGCGAGCTATGCCAAGGCGAAGGTCCTGCCCAACCGCAAGGTGCGCAGTTTCGAGGACTGGACGATCAACCAGTTCGGCCGCAAACTTTATTCGATCTTCTTCAAGACCTATACCGAAAAGGTCTGGGGCATGCCGTGCGACGAAATGTCGGCCGACTGGGCGGCGCAGCGGATCAAGGGCCTGAGCCTGTGGAGCGCGGTCACCGACGGGCTCAAGCGCAGCCTCGGACTCAACAGGACGCCCAATGACGGCATGGCGACCAAGACGCTGCTCGAAAGCTTTCGCTATCCACGGCTCGGCCCCGGCATGATGTGGGACGCGGCGCGCGACCATGTCGTCGCCGGCGGCAACCGCGTGCTGATGGACCATGCGCTCAAACAGCTGAGCGAGGATGGCGACGGGACCTGGCGCGTCGTCGCGACGAAGGCCGACGGCAACGAAACGACGATCGCGGCACGGCACGTCATCAGTTCGGCGCCGATGCGCGAGCTGTCGGCGCGGCTCGACCCGAAGCCCGCGACCGACGTCAACGCGCGCGAGCTCAGATATCGCGACTTTTTGACCGTGGCGCTGATGATCCGCTCGGACGATCTCTTCCCCGACAACTGGATCTATATCCACGACGATAAGGTGAAGGTCGGCCGGGTGCAGAATTTCCGCAGCTGGTCGCCCGAGATGGTCCCCGATCCGGCCCTCGCGTGCGTCGGCCTCGAATATTTCTGCTTCGAAGGCGACGGATTGTGGTCGATGGCCGATGCCGACCTGATCGAACTGGCCAAGCGCGAGATGGCGATCCTCGGATTGTGCGATCCTGCCGACGTCGTCGGCGGCGCAGTCGTCCGGCAGGAAAAGGCCTATCCGGTCTATGACGACGATTATGCCGCCAATGTCGATGCGCTGCGCCGCGAGCTCGAGGAGACCCACCCGAACCTCCACCTCGTCGGCCGCAACGGCATGCACCGTTACAACAATCAGGACCACGCGATGATGACCGCGATGTTGACGGTCGAGAACATCGTCGCGGGCAGCCGAGTCTACGACATATGGCAAGTCAACGAGGATGCCGAATACCACGAGGCCGGCGAAGAAGGCGCGGACGACGACGCGGCGGGGATCAAGGCGGCGCTCGAATCGGTCCGCGACGTGCCCGGCCGGATCGCGTCCGACGCAGCCGAACGCGCTGCGTGATCGGGGCGCGGGGGCGATGAAGGACGGGCTGCTCGCGTTCCACCGCTGGACCTATATGCGCTATATCGGCGCGAGCGTCGTTGCCCTGGTCGCCGATACCGGGCTGTTCCTGCTGCTGCTCGGCTGGCTCCCGGCGACGCTGGCGGCGGCGGGCGGCTATACCTTCGGCATCCTCGTCCACTGGCTCATTTCGAGCCGTGTCGTCTTTGTCGAACAGACCGCGACCGTCGCACGGTTGCGACGCAAGCAGAAGGTGCTGTTCCTCGCCTCGGCGCTCGCCGGGCTCGCGCTCACCGTCGGCATCGTCGGGGTCGGCGAACTCGCCGGGTTCGACCCGCGGCTGGCCAAGGGAATCGCGATCATCGTCAGCTTCCAGGCGACCTACCTGCTGCGCAAGCGGATCGTCTTCCGGCCATGACCGACGAGCCACGCCTTCCCTACAACCCGTTCGTTCGGATCCATCCGCGCTGGACCGCGCTGGCGTGCTGGATCATTGTCGCGGGGTTGATGCTTTACGAATACCGAGAGGCGATTGCCGCGCTCAGGGTGTTCGACGGCGACGACGCGCTGCGCCTCGTCCAGGTCCGCGACCTGATGGCCGGGCAGAGCTGGTTCGACACGACTCAGTACCGGATCAACCCGCCCGCCGGCGGAATGATGCACTGGTCGCGGCTGATCGATCTGCCGATCGCGCTCGGCATCCGCTTTCTCATGCTGTTCGTCGAACAGCCCGTTGCCGAGCGCTTCGTCATGGCGCTCTATCCGATGGCGCTGCTCGGCCTCCTCTTCCTCGCGGTGAAGCTGTGGCTGGCGCGATTCGGGTCGCGTCCGCTGACGCATGTCGGGCTGATCGTCCTCGCGACATCGTCGACGATGCTGTTCCAGTTCGCGCCGATGCGGATCGACCATCACAGCTGGCAGATCATCCTCGCGGTCGTCGTCATGGGCTTTGCGGTGCGCAAACCAAGCGCGACGAGCGGCGCGCTGGCCGGCCTGTTCATGGCCAATTACCTCAGCATCTCGATCGAAGGCGCGGCATTCATGCTCGTGTTCGGGGCGATCTTCGCCCTCGACTGGCTCCTCGACCGGCGCAACGGCGCGCGTTTTCTTGCCTATTGCGTCGCGCTGGCGCTCGCATCGGTGCTGCTCGTCTCGGTTACCAGGGGGCCCTGGGCCCTCGGCGCAAGCTATTGCGACGCGCTGTCGCTGCCCTATGTCGCCGCGCTGGGTGCGTTGGCGGCGGGTACCGCGGTCGCCTGGCGGATCATCGGCGATAAGCACGCGATGCGGCGGATCGCGATCCTCGCGGTCGGCGGCGTCGCGGGGCTCGTTGCCTTCGGCCTGTCCGACGCCTCGTGCTTCGCCGGCCCGTTCGAGGCGCTCGATCCGCGAGTCCGCCTGCTGTGGTACCAGAACGTCAAGGAAGGCCTGTCGGTCTGGAACCAGTCGCAGCTGCGCCAGCTGCACCTGTTCGGTCCGGTGATCGTCGCGCTGGCGGGGACGGTGTGGGCGTGGATCAGGGCCGAGGACGAGGTTGCAAGGCACCGCTGGCGTACGACGCTGCTCGCCCTGATCGGCGCGACGGCAGTCGCAGTCATGGTGTTCCGGACGATATCGGTCGCGCATATCTATACCATCCCCGGCATCGCCTGGCTGATCGTGATGCTCGGCGGCAAGGCGCGGCGTGCCGGATCGCCGCTGATCCGCGTTGGCGCGACCTTGGCGGTGCTCGCGCTGGCGCCCCTGTTCGTCAACTGGGTCGCGATGGTTTTCCTTTCCGCGGGAAAGAAGGACACTGCGGTAACGGTCGCGGCAAAACCCGATCCGACATTGAAACGCGTGGTGTCATGCCTCGACGGCGGTTCGCTCGACCAGCTGCGCGCGCTGCCGCCCGCGTTGCTGTTCGCACCGCTCGACGTCAGCCCGTTCCTCCTTGCCAATTCGCCGCACAGCGTCGTCGCCACGGGCCATCATCGCAACCAGCTGGCCATGCGCGAGGTGATCGACGGTTACCTGTTACCGCCCGACGAAGCGCGCAAGGTAATCGAAGCTTCGGGCGCGCGCTATCTGGCGGCGTGCCAGCAGGCACCCGAATTCTACAACTTCCGCCACATGAATTCGAAAGGTCTCGCGGCCGATCTCTATCGCGGCCAGGTGCCCGACTGGCTCGTGGCGATCCAGCCGCCGGGCGACAGCCGGATCAGCGTTTATCGCGTCCGCCATCCGGGGCGTCGCGGCTCCGACTGAGCGCGATCAGGCGGGCCGGAAATCCATCGCCACCCCGTTCATGCAATAGCGCTTGCCGGTCGGCCGGGGCCCGTCGTCAAAGACATGGCCGAGATGCCCGCCGCAGCGCGCGCAATGAACCTCGGTGCGCGAAAAACCGAGCTTTCGGTCGGTCGCGGTGCCGATCGCGCCCTTGAGCGGCGCATAGAAACTGGGCCAGCCGGTGCCGCTTTCGAACTTGGTTCTGGATGAGTAAAGCGGGTTGGCGCAGCCTGCACAGACGAAGGTTCCGGCGCGATGCTCGTCGTTGAGCGGGCTCGAATACGGGCGCTCGGTCGCCGCCTGGCGCAACACGCGATATGCCGCCGGGCCAAGCTTCTTGCGCCACGCCGAATCGCTCAACGCAAAGGGATAGTCCTTCGCCGCCGCCGGTTTGGCACAGGCGGCGAACAGCATCGAGGCGCCAGCGCCGGTAATCACGGTCCTGCGGTCGAGTTTCATGGCAAATCCTCCGGCGTTGCGTTCGTTCGTCGGCTGGAGCTACGAAATGCCACCCGGGATGGATGCAGGCCGGTGAACCTGCCCTGAAATCGTGCGATCGGGAGAAGGGGGTCAGCGCGCCCGCTTGCGGAACAGGCGCCAGCCGGGGCCCGACTTGAGCACGCCGAAGCGGAACAGCTTGACCGCCAGCCACAGGACGAGCGCGACCCACAGCCCTTGCCAGACGATCGCCACCAAGTGCGGCCAGATTGCCGGATCGGTGGCGCCGCGCGCCGCCATCGCGAAGGGCGAGCTGAACGGGATGACCTGCGCCACCGTCGCGAGCGTCGTGCCCGGATTGTTCGCTGCCGCCGAGCCGAGGCCGAACATCGCGACCTGGAAGATCGTGATCGGCAGCGACAGCATCTGGATCTCGCGCATCGACGAGGCGAGCGCGCCGATGCCGAGAAAGACCGAGCCGAGCAGCAGGAAGGCGAGCAGGAAATAGATCACGCCGAGGCCGAGGAACGCGGGAAACCCGATCGCGGGGGCGAAATCGGCAAGGTTGAACGCTTCCGCATTGCCCGCTGCCGAGGTCGCGGCGAGGCTCGCCTGGTCGGCGAAGAGCGCGACCGCAGCGAACGATCCGGCGATGCCGACCACCAGCCAGAAGGTGATGAACAGGACCGCGACGCCCAGCATCGCGACGACCTTCCCCGCGAAGATCGATTCGAGCGGGGCGGCGGCGGCGAGGATCTCGATCACCTTGTTGGCCTTTTCCTCGGCCAGCGTGCTGACCGTCTGGCCCGCGGTAAGCAGCGTCAACATGAAGATGATAAACGTCGCGCCAAAGCCCAGCGCCTTGCGCGTCAAGCCGATATTCGCGCCGCTGCCAAGCTCCTGGTACTCGGGCTGCACCAGCGGCCGCATCGTGCCATCAGCTTTCGCACGAACCGCCATCTCCGCCAGGCTCGCAAGATAACGGCCCGACAGCCCGCCTTCATTCTGTTCGATGATGACGGGCTTTTCGAGCGTCCCGTAAAGCGCCGAATAGACGTTCTTGTCGTCCTTCTTTGCCAACGCGCGCGCCTGCTTTTCGGGATCGATACCCGCAACCGTGGTTTCGAGGCGGTAGATGCCCGATTTGTTCGGATAGTTGCGATGCATCTCCGCATCGGCAGCGTGGAGCAGCGCGGCGTCCGCGGGCGAGACCACAGCAATGACGATCTTGTCGCTGTCGTCGCCATCGAGCGCGCTGGCGCCCAGGCCACCGATCAGACCGAAGCCGAGCATGAACAGCGGCGCGAGGAGGAACAGGAGGAAGGTCGGCGTGGCGACGATCGACAGAAAGTCGCGCCGCGCAATCACGAAGGTCTGGCGCAGGCCCGAGCTCATTTGACGTCTCCCATCGCGGCGTCATCGAATGCTGCCTCGCTCCCGACGATATGGACGAAGGCATCATGCAACCCTGGCCGTTCGATCGACAGCGAGGCAACGCCATGACCGCTGTCTACGAGCCGCATCAGCCAGCCCGCGACCTCGGCGTCGTCGATGGGAAAACGGAAACTGTCGCCGCGCCGGGTTGCCGTATCGGGCAGCAGGCCGTCGAGCGCGCTGCGCCCGGTGCCGTCGGCGGGGGTATAGCGGACCTCGAGCGGCAGCTGGCCGCGCGCATCATCGACGGTCCCCTCGAAGCGCCGCCGGGCGCCCGCGATGATCGCCAGCCGATCGCACAGTCGCTCGGCATGCGCCATGACGTGGGTCGAAAAGACGATCGTCGCGCCGCGCGCGCGCTCTTCGCCGATCAATGCCTCGAGCCGGCCCTGGTTGACCGGGTCGAGGCCCGAAAACGGCTCGTCGAGGACGATAAGTTCGGGCCGGTGGACGATTGACCCGATCAGTTGAACCATCTGTGCCATGCCTTTCGACATCTTGCGGATTTTTTCGTCGACGACGCGCGACAGGCCGACCTGCTCCATCATCTCGGCACCGCGCTTGCGCCCGGCCGACCAGTCGAGCCCGCGCAGAGCGCCCATGAAGGCGATGACCTCGCACGCCTTCATGCCGGGATAGAGGCCGCGCTCCTCGGGCAGATAGCCGACGCGGTCGGACATGCTGCGCGGATGGCGCGAGCCGAGCAGGCTGCGGCTGCCCTCGTCGGGATCGATGATGCCGAGCAGCATGCGGATCGTCGTCGTCTTGCCCGCACCATTGGGGCCGAGAATGCCGTAAACCGATCCTTGCGGTACCGAAATATCGATGCCGTCGACGGCGCGAAAATCGCCGAAATATTTGACGAGGCCATTCGCCTCGATAACCGTTGACGCCAAAACCGTTCCCCGCTCGCGAGTTCGCCGAGGAGATAGCCAGCCCGCCGCGTCCGTGGCAAGGCGCGATTCGATTATGGCAGACAGACCGCCTTCCAGTCCTGATTCGCCGACCAGCCTCGAAGCCCGGATCGCCGCCGAGGCGCGTTCTCTGGGCTTTGCCGCGTGCGGCATCGCGCGGGCCGACGCCGCGCCGCGCAGCGCCGCGCGGCTCGACGAATGGCTCGCCCAGGGCATGCACGGCGACATGATCTGGATGGAAAGTCGCGCCGCGCAACGTGGCAGCCCGACCGGGCTGTGGCCGGCAGCGCGGTCGGTCATCGCGCTCGGCATGAGCTATGCGCCCGATGGCGACCCGCTGGCGCTCGAGGCCCATCCCGACCGCGGCCGGATTTCGGTCTATGCGCGCGGCAAGGATTATCATGACGTCGTCAAGAAGGCTTTGAAATCCTTGGCGAGATGGATCGTTGCGGAGACAGGCGTAGAAACTGACGTCAAGGTGTTCGTCGATACCGCACCGGTGATGGAAAAGCCGCTCGCCGAAGCGGCGGGACTTGGCTGGCAGGGCAAGCATAGCAACCTCGTCAGCCGCTCGGACGGCAGCTGGCTGTTCCTCGGCGCGATCTACACAACGCTCGAACTGGCACCCTCGACCCCGGGCAGGGATCGCTGCGGCAGTTGCGACGCGTGCCAGCGCGCCTGCCCGACCGATGCCTTTCCGGCGCCCTATCGCGTCGATGCGCGGCGCTGCATCTCGTACCTGACGATCGAGCACAAGGGCCCGATCCCGACCGAATTCCGCAAGGCAATCGGCAACCGCATCTATGGCTGCGACGATTGTCTTGCGGTCTGTCCGTGGAACAAGTTCGCCGACAGCGCCGCAGCGAACATCGCCTTCGCCGCGCGCGCCGAGCTTGCCGCGCCACGATTAGCCGACCTGCTCGCACTCGACGATCCGGGGTTTCGCGAGGTCTTTGCCGGTTCGCCGATCAAGCGGATCGGACGGAACCGAATGGTACGCAACTGTGCGATCGCGGCGGGCAATTCGGGCGATACTGCGCTGGTTCCGGTGCTGACGTCATTGTGCCAAGATGACGATGAGGTCGTCGCCGAAGCGGCGCAGTGGGCGTTGCAGGAACTGGTGGCGTAACCGACACCAATCTTCGCCAGGCGGCGTCTAGCGCACCTCAAGCGCGGCGGCGCAGCGCGCGCGATCGGTGTCCTCGCCGGTCGGCAGGCGCGCGTCGACATAGGTGACGACGGGCTCTGCGCCGCGCCTGGGCGGGTAGAGATAGGCGTCGAAAACACACGCCTCGCCGGCAAACTGCAGCTTGTGTGCGGCACCCTCGACGATGTCGAGGCGCGGCTGCCCGAGCGTCGCGATCAGCGCGCCGCGTGTCGCACCGATGATATTTTCGAGCCCCGCTGCATTGAGCCGCGGTGTCGTGCTGGCGGGGCGGACAGCGGGAGCCGCGACATCCGCGCCGCGCGAGACGCACCCCGACAAAACGAGCGTAGCCACGGCGAACGCCGCGATTCCGCGCTTCATGCTGCCGGTTCCGTGAGACTGGTGGATTTGCGCCCGTGGATCATGTGGACCGCCATAGCCGCACCGAGCACGGGGGCCAACAGATTGGCGACGGGCACCATGAACAGCGCGGCGACCGGCAGTCCGAGGACCACGCGGCGACCGCGCGATGGTAGGACAAGCGTCGGATGGCGCGCGGTGACCATCTCCGCAAGGTCGCGACCGAGCAGTAGCGCGTTGACTCCCAGCACTGCGACGATCGTGCCGACGCCCGTCGCAACGAGCACGGCGTAGAGCGGCAGCGCGAGCATGTTGTAGCCGATCGTCCGGCCCGCCGAATGGAGCCCGATGCCGAGCCCCTTGGCGAACGGAACCGGTCGCGCGACGGCCGCCAACGCGGGATAATGGCGCCGCTCGACCGCCTCTACTACGTCGTCGGCAAGCGCACCGAGGACCGCCATCGCCACCGCGCGGAACAGAAACCAGCCCAGCAGGATCACGATCAACGCCGACAGCGCGGCAAGCAATCCACTGTCCAGCGCATAGCCCGTCGCAGCGAGCGTCCAACCAAGCGCCAGCCATAACAGCCCGCCGATCGCGACGAAGATTGCAAGCGTCAGTACCGCCGCCTTGGCCAAGGTCTTGAGCAAGGCGGGGTCGCCCAGTTGAGCGAACGAGAGGGCGAATGCGCGCAGTGGAGACATAGCGCATGAGTGGCGCGCCGGCCGCGCGCGGTCAACTCGCTTCGCAACTGGCCACTTGCCAATCGCCCGCCGCATACCTAGGCAGCGCGCCATTCCCGTCGTTCCCCATAATCTTGCAAGTGGTCCCCCAATGAACCAGTCCGCCCCCCGTTACGACGTCGTCGCGATCGGCAATGCCATCGTCGACGTGATTTCGCGCGCCGATGAGGATTTCATCGCCGCGCAGGGCATGGCCAAGGGGTCGATGCCGTTGATCGATGCCGACCAGGCGACGAGCCTCTACGACGCGATGGGCCCCGGCATGGAAGTCAGCGGCGGATCGGCCGCCAACACACTTGCGGGTCTCGCGATGCTCGATGCCAAATGCGGCTTTATCGGCCAGGTCGCCGACGACCAGCTCGGCCAGGTTTTCGCACATGACATCAAGGCCGGCGGAATCGCCTTCACCACCGAGGCCCGCCAGGGCCATCCGCCGACCGCGCGCTGCCTGATCCTCGTCACCCCCGACGCGCAACGCACGATGAACACTTTCCTCGGCGCGTCGCAGTACCTTCCCGCCGCCGCGCTCGACGAAGCAATGATTGCCGATGCCGCGATTCTCTATCTCGAAGGCTATCTGTGGGATCCCGCCGAACCGCGCGCGGCAATGCTGCGGGCGATCGAACTCTCCAAGCAGGCAGGCCGCAAGGTCGCCTTCACATTGTCGGACGCGTTCGTCATCGACCGCCACCGCGACGATTTCCTCGCGATGATCGACGAAGGCGCGATCGATATCCTGTTCGCCAATGAAGTCGAGATCTGCTCGCTCCAGCAGACGCAGGATTTCGAGGCGGCGGTCGCGACAACCGCGGCGAAGGTTCCGTCCCTGGTCGTCACCCGCAGCGAAAAGGGCGCAATCGCGCTGGTCGATGGCAAGCGCTATGAAACCCGGGCCGAACCGATTGCCGAGATCGTCGACACGACCGGCGCGGGCGACCTGTTCGCGGCAGGCTTTCTGGCGGGCGTTAGCCAAGGCAAGACACCGAGCGACTGCCTGATCATGGGTTCGGTGTGCGCCAAGGAAATCATCGGCCATGTCGGCGCGCGCAGCCAAGCCGACCTCAAGGCACTCGTGGCTGCGCGGCTGGGCTAACGCTCGGGCGTTTCGCCCTTGCGGAGCGGCGCTTCGAACACCGTGCCGTCATTGGCCGCGCCCTTCATCTTGAACAGCTCACGATCCTCGGGACCGAATCCCTTCGTCCAGATGATATAGCCGTATATCGCCAGTATCAGCGGAACGCCGAAGCTGAGCTCGGCCCATTCGGGCAGTCGCGTCGCCCCCCAACCGAGGATCATGCCGCCGGTGCCCGCCCAGGCCAGCGCCCAGCGCCAGCCATTGACCGGCGCACCAAGAATGCGCGAAAGCAGCCAGGCCTTGGCGATCGAGGCGAAGCCCAATGCCAGCATCAGCGCGATTGCGACCGCGCCCGCCTGATAGATCGGGGGCAGGTCCATCGAGCGTGCGATGAGGATCAGGACGACGCTCATGATCGCCTGGAGCACAATCATCGCGGACGAGATCATCAAATTGCGATGCCGCGCAACATAGACCAAAGCCGATTCGCTGACCGCTGCGGTCGCGGCGACGACCTCGGCGGCGAGCAGGAAGACCAGCGCGCCGGTGCCGCCGACGAATGCGGTGCCGACAAGGCCCATCACTGCCTCTCCCGGAATGCCGAGTGCGAGCGCGATGCCCGCCTGCGCCGCCATGACCCAGAAGCCGACCTGGCTGACCTGCGCGGCGATTTCCTTCAGTCGTCCCGCCTCGAGATTGCGCGTGATGACCGGACCGAGGATCGGATCGAAGCTGGTTTTCAGTTTCTGCGGCAGGCTGGCGACCTGCTGGGCAACGTAATAGACGCCGACGATCGCGGGCGAGGCGAACAGGCCGAGGATCGCCAGATCGATCCGCCGCGAGCCCCATTCGATCGCATCGGCGGCGGCGAGCGGAGCGTTGCGCCGTGCCATCGCGCGCAGTTCGAGCGGTTTGGGCCGCCAGCCGTGCGGCAGGCCATAGCTTCGGATCAACGGAACGAGCGCGGCAATCATCGCCGCGACCATCGAGACGACGTACGACAGGATCAGCCCGTCACGCAGCGAATAGAAGGCAAATCCGAAGGCGGCAAAGCTGATCACCCACGGTTCGACGATCGCGCGGGCGCGCACCGTCGCAGCGATATCGTAGCGATAGGCGAGCGAGGCGAGCGCGATATCGGTCGCAGCGACGGAGAAGATAATCAGCGGCAGCAACCGATCGAGCCCATTGACCTCGCTATTGGGGAACATGATGACGGGAAAGGCGATGAGCAGCACCGCCGCAAGCGCCGAAACGAGAAAGCTCAGAAGGATGCCGTCCCACACAACGTGGGTCGGATGACGGTCGCTGCTCGACAATTGTTCGGCCATGCCGCGCTTGAGCCCGAGCGTGGCGAGCTGCGCGGCGAATTCGACGATCAGGATCGCATAAGCGAACCGCCCGAGCGCATCGGCACCGTACCAACGTCCTGCGATGTAAAGAAACGGTAGCCGGGCGGCGAGGCGCAGGACGAAGCCGAAGAAATTGGTCCGCCCTCCCTTGGCCAGCGCGGCGACATCGGCGCCATTGGCATCATCGGCCGAAATCGCGGGCGGAACGGGCGCGACGGCCAAGCTCAGCCCTCGTTCTTGAGCGGACGGGCGAGCAGGTCGCGCACGACGTCGCGGACGTCGCGCGTACCAGCGAGCAACTCACCGACGGCTTCGACGATCGGCATGTCGACGCCCATCTCCTGCGCCGCAGCAAGGACGACGGGGGCGCTGTGAGCGCCCTCGGCCACGGTAGTACGGTCAGCCAGCAGCTCCTCCGCACTGCGCCCCTCGCCGAGTCCCTTGCCGAGCGAGAAATTGCGCGAGGACGTAGACGAGCAGGTCAGGACGAGGTCACCGAGTCCCGCGAGCCCGGCGAGCGTTTCGGCGCGCGCTCCCCTGGCGAGACCGAATCGTGTCATTTCGGCAAATCCGCGGCTGATCAGCGCGGCGCGCGCATTCTGGCCGAGCCCGGCGCCGTCGACCACACCGCAGGCGATGGCGAGGACGTTTTTGACCGCGCCGCCGATCTCGGCGCCGATAACGTCGCTCGAGAGATAGGGGCGGAATGCGGGACGCGCGATGTCCTCGGCGAGCCGACGACCGAGCGGCTCGTCGGCCGAGGCAAGCGTTACCGCCGCGGGCAGGCCGGCGGCGACCTCGTGCGCGAAGGTCGGTCCCGACAGCACTGCGATCGGCGAATCGCGATGAACCTCGGCCGCGACGTCGCTCATCAACAGGCGCGTCTGCGCCTCCATGCCCTTGCTGCACAGGATCAGCGGGCGCCCGCGCGCATCGAGCCCGGCGAGCACGCTGCGCATGTGCTGCGCGGGCGTGACGACGAGGAGAGCATCGCAAGCCTCGAGATCGCCAAGGTCGCCCGTCGCCTCGAGTGTCGGCGACAGCGCGAGCCCCTTGAGAAACAGCGCGTTTTCGTGGTGCGTATTAACGCTTTCGACGACTTCGGTTTCGCGCGCCCAGAGCAGCACCGGCGCGCCCTCGGAGGCGAGCATCTGCGCCAGCGCGGTGCCCCACGCACCGCCGCCGATGACGCCGAACGACGTCATGCCTTCACCCCCGCACCGCGCACGCTGTCGGCGGCAGTATCGAGAGGCCAGCGCGGGCGCGCAGCGATGTCGAGCGGATCGGTCAAACCCGCGGCGAAGCGTTCAGCCCCCGCCCAGGCGATCATCGCACCATTGTCTGTGCACAGCCACAAGGGCGGCGCGACGAAAGCGAGGCCGCGCGTCGCGGCGAGCGACGTCAGCGCGTCGCGAACCGCCGCATTGGCCGCGACGCCTCCCGCGACGACGAGCGCGCTCGGCGCGAAATCGAGATCATCGAGCGCCTTGGCGGTGCGATCGACGAGGCAATCGACGACCGCTTGCTGGAAGCTCGCGGCAATATCGTTGGCGTTGTGCTCGCCCGACTGCGCGGCGCGCATCACCGCGCTCTTGAGGCCGGCAAAGCTGAAATGCGGTTCGGGCGAGCCGATCAGGGGTCGCGGCAGCGGCACTGCGCCGGGATCGCCTTCGCGCGCCGCCGCCTCGACCGCGGGGCCGCCGGGAAAGCCGAGGCCGAGCAGCTTGGCGGTCTTGTCGAACGCCTCTCCCGCAGCATCGTCGATCGTCGTCGCGAGGCGTCGATAGCGGCCGACTCCCTCGACCGCGAGCAGCTGGCAATGACCACCCGAGACGAGCAGCAGCAAATAGGGGAAATCGAGGTCTGGATCGGTCAGGCGGGGGCTGAGCGCATGGCCTTCGAGATGGTTGACCGCGACCAGCGGCTTGCCCGCGCCATGCGCCAGCGCCTTGCCGGTGACGAGCCCGACCATGACGCCGCCGATCAGTCCCGGACCCGCCGTCGCGGCGATCGCATCGACCTGCGCCAAGGACAGCCCCGCATCGGCGAGCGCCGCCTCGACCAGCGGCGCGATCTTTTCGGCGTGCGCGCGCGCGGCGATTTCGGGCACCACGCCGCCAAAGGGCCGATGGGCCTCTTCCTGCGTGGCGAGTTTGTGCGAAAGGATCTCGCGATCCGACGTCACCAGCGCCACCGCGGTTTCGTCGCAGCTCGATTCGATACCGAGGATGATCGTCATGGTGGGCGCGTCGTTCTCCTGTTCGCCGCCATAGGCAGTTTTGCGCAAAGGCAAAAGGGCGATGGTGACGCGGCCACCCCTTCCCCTCGCGCCGCGGCTTGGATAGGGGGCAGAGCGTGGCTGACCCGATCCCCTCGCCTTCGCCCGAGCGGCCGTTCCGCATCGGCACCCGCGCCTCGCCGCTCGCATTGGCGCAGGCGACGCTGACGCGCGATGCGCTGATCGCCGCGCATCACTGGGTGCAGGACGCGGTCGTGCTCGTCCCGATGACCGCGAGCGGCGACCGGATCCAGGACCGCGCGCTCGCCGAAATCGGCGGCAAGGCGCTGTGGACGCGCGAACTCGACCGCGCGCTGGTCGATCGCGAGATCGACTGCGCGGCCCATTCGCTCAAGGATGTCGAGACGATCCGCCCGGCGGCATTCGTCATTGCCGCGATTCTCGAACGCGCCGATCCGCGCGACCGGTTGATCGGCGCGCCGAGCATCGCCGCCCTGCCACCCGGCGCGCGCGTCGGCACCGCCAGTCCGCGGCGCGCCGCGCAATTGCTCCACGCGCGCCCCGACCTCGATATCGCGCTGCTGCGCGGCAATGTCGCGACGCGGCTCGCCAAGCTCGATGCCGGAGAGGTCGACGCGACGCTGCTCGCCGCGGCGGGGCTCGACCGGCTCGGCATGAGCGATATCGGCGTCGCACTCGACATCGACGCGATGCTGCCGGCGCCGTCGCAGGGCGCGATCGGGATCGAAGTGCTCGCCGACAATGACGGCGCGCGTGCCGCGCTCGCGGCGATCGATCATGACGTCAGCCATCGCTGTGTCGCCGCCGAACGTGCGCTGCTCGCCGAACTTGGCGCCGACTGCCAGTCGCCCGTCGCGGCCCATGCGCGGATGCGCGAGCACGGCATCATCCTGACCGCGCAGCTCTATGCGAACGACGGATCGGCCATGGTCGCGGGCGAATATATGCTCGACGACGAAAATACGCCGGCCGGGCTTGCCCGCGACCTGCTCGCCGAAGCCCCCGCGTCGATCCGCGCCCTGTTCGCGCAATGAGCGCTTCGCCTGTCATCGTCCTGCGGCCCGAACCGGGTGGCAGCGCGACAGTCGCCGCGGCGCGGGCGATGGGTCTCGAGGCGCATCATTGCCCGCTGTTCGAGATCACGCCGCTCGCCTGGTCGGCGCCGCCCACCGATGCCTTCGACACGCTCGTCCTGACCAGCGCCAACGCGGTGCGCCACGCGGGAGCCGACCTCGCGTCTTACGTCGCCTTGCCCGTCCAGGCCGTCGGTGACGCGACCGCCGAAGCCGCTCGCGGTGCGGGCTTCGACGTCGCCGGAATACACGCGGGCGCGCAAGCCCTCTTTGATTCGCTTGGCGAAGCCCGAACACGCTATGTCCTGTGGCTGTGCGGTGAGGATCGTACCGCGATCGAACCGGGCGCGCTCAATATCACCGCGCTGCCCGTCTATGCCGCACGGCCGATCGATCCGCCCACGACATTCGCCGCGCTCGTCTCGACCCCCGCGATCGCGCTGGTCCACAGTGTGCGCGCGGGGCTCCGATTGGCCGCGTTGATCGATACCCGCGCACCCGTTGCGATCGCCGCCATCAGCGATTCGGCCGCCGAGGCCTGCGGCACCGGATGGGCGCGCATTGCCGTCGCCGGCGAACCGACCGGAGAGGCGGTGCTGGAACTGGCCCGGCGGATGTGCCAGACGACAGACAGCAAGCATCCCGCAGGACAATGACCCGATGACGCGCGATTACGAACCGATCCGAGGCAGCGATGCGCCAAGCCCGAACCGCACCCGGACGCTGGCGATCATCATCGCGATCGCGCTGATCTGCGGGATCGTTGCGGGCGGATGGCTCGTCACGCGCTTTACCCACGGCGACGCCGATGGCGCCAAGGTCACAGCGCAAAGCGGCGCGGCAAGCGAACAGGCGGCGGCCGCTCTCGGCCAGCGCATCGGTCCCGACGGGACCGTCGCGGCGCAATCGCCGCCGACCGATCAGCCGGCAACAATGGCAAGCGCGCCGCTCAGCCCCGACGCCGGTCGCGCGCTGGCGACGCGCGTCGCGGATCTCGAAGATCGCCTGTCGCGGATTAACGTCGCCGCGCAGGCGGCATCGGGCAATGCCGCGCGCGCCGAAGGGCTGCTCGTCGCATTCGCCGCGCGCCGGATCATCGATAAGGGCGTGCCCCTGGGCTATATCGAGGGGCAATTGCGGCTTCGCTTCGGCGACCAGCAGCCGCGCGCGGTCGATACCATCATCGAAACGGGCAACAAGCCGGTGACGCTCGAGGACCTGCGTGCCGGGCTCGAGGACATATCGGGCGAGCTGGTCAGTGGCAGCGATGTCGGCGGCCTATGGAGCAACTTCCGCCGCGAGCTCGGCGAGCTGTTCGTCGTCCGCCAGGAGGGCGCCCCTTCACCGGTCCCGACGCAGCGACTCGCGCGCGCCAAGCGCTCGCTCGACGCGGGCAATGTCGACGCGGCGATCGCCGAGGTCGAGGCGATGCCCGGCCGCGAAGCCGCCGACGAATGGCTGGTCGAAGCGCGCCGCTATGCACGAGTGCGCGAGGCGCTCGACCTCATCGAGACCGCCGCGATCCTCGAGCCGCTGCGCAGCGGCGACACTAGCCCCGGCGCGGTCGCCCCCGTCACGCCTTCCACCAACCGTTAGACATCAGGATACCATCATGGCGCGCGACGACGCATCT
>CAZHWG010000004.1:0-20311 GCA_964535925.1 uncultured Sphingorhabdus sp. | reverse complement strand
CGCCCCGTCAGCGCGGTCGCCGACCAGCGCGAGGTGCGCAATATCCGCAGCGTCGAAATCGGCATCGACCGCGAAAAATCGCTCACGCTGCTGTTCGATCCCGAACATGCGCTCGACGATCGGATCGCGATGGAGCAGTTCGTCGTTTGAGGTGTTGCAATGCGATAGCGAAATCGGCATAGGCGTGCCGTGCCGGCTAGCGCCGGCTGCTCCCCGATAGCTCAGCGGTAGAGTAGGTGACTGTTAATCACTTGGCCGTAGGTTCGAATCCTACTCGGGGAGCCATTCTACATTCCCAAGAGTACCCCGAAAGGCCCAAAAGGCCTTGTAAAACGGCACTCTTCCTGCAATCCCCCTTCCCCTTAGTTCCCACCGTTTCCCATGGAAGCCCGACCCATCAGGGGGCATCCGGGGGGCATCGGGTTCGCGATCTGGGGGCATCGGGTGCTGACAGAACAAGCCTGCCGATCGGCAAAGCCGCGCGATCGCGATTGGAAACTGGCCGACAGCGGCGGCCTTTTCATGCTCGTCAAGAAGTCGGGCTTCAAGAGCTGGCGCCTCAAATACCGATTCGGCGGGAAGGAAAAGCAGCTGACCTTCGGGCCGTATCCGGCGGTTTCGCTGCGCGAGGCGCGCGATCACCGGGACGAGGCGAAGCGAGCATTGCGCCAGGGGGTCGACCCGGGCGAGGCGCAGCGCAGGATCCGGGAACGCCGCACCAGCGGACCGCGCGAGGAGCTGACGTTTGCCGCTCAGGCGCGCAAATGGCACGCCCTGAAGACGCCGGGCTGGAAACCGAAACATGCCCAGGACGTGCTTCACACCCTTCAGCGCGATGTATTTCCCGCGCTCGGCGCGATGGCGATCGCCGACATAAGGCCGGGCGATATCCGAATGCTGATCGAGAGCATCGATCGGCGCGGAGCGACCGACACGGCGCACCGGCTTCATGCGCGCATAACGTCGATATTCGACCTGGCGATCGTGAACGAGCTGGTCGAGAGCAATCCGGCAGCGGGTCTCGATGCGGTGCTTCGTCCGGTCGCCAATCGACGACGGCCGGCGCTGATCAGGCTGGACGAGGCGCGGAGCTTTCTTCGGGCATCCGAAGCCGAGCCAGCGCATCCGTCGACGCTGCTGGCCTCGCGGCTGCTGGCACTGACGGCCGCGCGGCCCGGCATGATCCGCTATGCGCAAATGCACGAATTCGAGGATCTCGACGGCGACCGGCCGATCTGGCGCGTGCCGGCTTCGAAGATGAAGCGGGCGGGCGATTCGACCGACGAGGATCTGTTCGATTTCGTCATTCCGCTTTCGCGCCAGGCGATCGCGACGATCGCGCTTGCGGCCGAGTGGGCAGGCAAGCGCGACTATCTGTTTTCCTCGGTGCATCGTGCGTCGAAGCCGATCAGCGAGAATGCGCTCAACACCTTCTATCGCCGGGTGCCGGGCTACGCCGGGCGCCACGTCCCGCATGGCTGGCGGTCGACCTTCTCGACGATCATGAACGAGCGCGCCGACGAACTCGAGCGACCGGGCGATCGCATCGTCATCGACCTGATGCTCGCGCACAGCATCCCTGGAGTGGAGGGACGGTACAATCGAGCCGCCTATATGCCCCGGCGCCGCGAGCTGGCGCAGGACTGGGCCGACATGCTCCTGGAGGGGATGGCAGGTCCCTCATCGCTGCTCGAGGGGCCCCGGCGTTAGCCGCTAGCCAGGAGGCGCGGTCATGAGCGCGCTGGCGATCGGCGACGTCCTGAGCGGACGCGAATTCACCAAGGCCCGCCGCACCGGCCAACCGGTGTGGCGCAACAGCTATTACGAAGGCCAGCTCGAGCATCGCCTCTGGCGGCCGATCGGCGATGGCACCAAGCGCGGTGCCAAACGCCGCATCGGCGCGATCCTGAAGGCGGCGAGGCAATACGAGTACCGAACGCGCATGAAGCGTCGCAATGAGCATCCGGGGACCGAGAACGGCTACCTCGGCGCGATCGGACTGGAAGTGCTCGAGGCGCTGTACGACTTCGTCAACTTCGCCGATGGCCGGCTCGAGCCCGCGATCGCGACGATCGCCGACCGCGTCGGCCGATCCTACGCCGCGGTGCACCGCGCGCTGTGCCGGCTGCGCGAGGCGGGGTTCATTCACTGGATCCGCCGCAGCCGCAAGATCGACAGCGAAGGCCATGCCGGCCCGCAGGTCGAGCAGATCAGCAACGCCTATGCGCTGCTCGTGCCGAAGGAGCTCGAGTTCTTCCTGTCGCGCTTGCTCGGCCGAGGGCCGCTGCCCGACTGCGATCGCTGGCGACGCGAACAGCAGGACGCGGAATGGGAAGCCATGCTCGGCACGCTGACACTCAGGGAGCGCCACGACGCAACCTGGAACGGCGACCAGCTGGTCGGAGAATCGCTCGCCCGTATCGCCGCAGCGTTGGATGAGCGCGAATCCATCAGGGTTCGAGAAACCGGGGGAATATAAATATTCCGTGAGAAGGAGTGGCTTCGCCACGCGCTATTGCACCCACCTCCCCCGACGACCCGTCACCCCCGCTCTCAGCGGACCGCCGAACGCACCGGCGGACGGGACGGCTGTGCCGTCCCTAAGGTGCTCGGCAAGGGCCGAGGAGCAATCTTCGTGCCGGTTTCCACCGCTGTTCTCGGTCCAACGTCACGCGGTCAGCAGCGCGGCCCAGCGCTCGAGCAGCGCGCGTCGGCGATCGAGCAGCTGCGCGCGGTTGTACGCCGCCTCGACCTTGTCCTTCGGACTGTGCGCCAGCGCGCGATCGATCGCCGATCGCCATTCCTCGCCCAGCTGCTCGTTGAGAATCGTCGAGAAGCTCGATCGCCAGCCGTGCGGGACATGCCGGCCGGCAAACCCGGCGCGGATGTAGAGCTCGCGAATCGCGCCCTCGCCGATGGGCGCCGATCGCGTGCGACCGGGAAATATAAGGCCATCCCCCCGCGCGATCCTGCGCGCCTCGCGCAGCACCGCGATCGCGGCCGGCGATAGCGGCACGAGGTGATCGAAACGCTCCTCGCCCTTCTTCGCCCGCGCAAGCTTCATCCGCGCGGCCGGCACGCGCCACAGCGGCGCATCGCCGTCGATATCCTCGATCTCGCTCCAGCGCGCGCCGCGAACGGCATCGAGCCGTACCGCCGTCAGCGCGAGGAACCGGGACGCGAGCTGCGTCATCGGACGCGCGGCGACCTTCGCGCACGCGGCGACCAGCGCGCGGCATTCGCCGATATCGGTCAACGCCGGATGCGGCGTCGACGGCGGCGCGTCGCGCATCGCCGCGCCCAGCTTCGCGGCCGGGTCGGCGCTCGCCCGCCCCTGCGCGATGCCGAACGCATAGATCTCCGACAGGCGCTGGCGCAGCCGCTGCGCCGTCGGCGCGCAGCCTCGCGCTTCGACCGCCTGCAGCACCGCGAGCAGCTCGCGCGGCGCGACCTCTTCGACCGGCCGCCCGCCGATCGCCGGCAGCACGTCGCGCTCGAGACTGCCGACGACGTCGGCCGCGTGGCTCGGCGACCAGCTCGATCGGTTGTGCGCGATCCATGCGCGCGCCAGCTGCTCGATCGTGTCGCTCTTGCTGCCCGCGCCCGCGGCGGGATCGACATTGTCGGCGAGCAGCGCCTTGGCCTCCTCGCGGCGCATCCGCGCCTGGGCGATATTGAGCTCGGGGAAGCGTCCGATCGTCAGCAGCTTCTCGCGGCCGCGCCAGCGATATTTGAGGCGCCAGCTTTTCGTGCCCGTCGGCGCGACGAACAGGAACAGCCCGCCGGCGTCGAACAATTTGTACGCGCGCGGCTGCGCGCTGGCGGCTTTCGCCGCAGCGTTCGTGATCATTGAGCCCCCGATCGTCGAAATTGCGCAAATTCGCGAAGTGGTGGAAATCCGGGCTTCCGGCACGCGATCGCGGCGGATAATCCCTCCGCCCCGGTCGGTTTACAGAATGGCGAAATTCCGGGCGAAACTGCGGTATGCGGTTGACGCCATACCCCCGCCGATACCCCCGTTTTGCGCGAACGGAATCGGCTCGGGGTTGGCGCCGAAGATCACCGGTTCGGGTCGACCGCGCTCTGCTTCAGAATCCAGTCGATCAGCGCATCGAGCTGGATTGCCTGCTCCGTCGCGATCAGTCGTTCCTCGACAGAAAGTCGACGATCGTCGGCCGCTTCACCAGCTCGGTCGGCGGCGTCGCCGGCGCCGGACAGGTCGACACTTCCGGGCGCACCGGCAGCACCGTTTCCGGCTCGTACTGCTTCCCCCCGCAGGCGGTCAGCAGCAGCGCGAGCATCGGCAAGGCGCCGGCCATAATCTTGCATAACGTCATCGGTGATCTCCTGCTGTTCGCTGCGCACGCGGGAGATCCGTTCGGCCTCGAGCCGGGCGGCATCTCGCTGTGCTGCACGATAGTCGTCTTTCGTCTTTTGGTGGGCGGTGCGCTCGGCATCGCGTTCGGCGGTTCGCGTCTCGAGCTTTTCGGTGAGCCCGGTGATCGCAATCGGCCAGATCTTGAGGCCTTCGATGCGCACCGTCTGGACGCCGGCGAAGACGAGCGCGACGATCGCGATGCCGCCATAGATTTTTGCCGCGATCGGCGCGAGCGGGTTGAATTCCATGTCAGTCGCTCCCGCTTTTGCAGAGATAGGTGTCGGCAAGGGGGCGCGCGAACATCACCGGCATCCCGTCCTTCAGGATCTTGACCAGCACCGCGACCTGGCGCCCGTCACGATCGACGACCGGGCCGCCCGACATGCCCTGGTAACCCTGGCCGCGAAACGTCGCGAGGCCGTCGCGGCGGATTCCCTCGGCGACATAGCGCTGGATCACGAACATGCGGCCGCGCGCATAGCCGACCGCAAAATAGTCGTCGCCGCGGCGCGGCCGCGCGCAGCTGATCGGCATACGCTCGCTGATGGACGTCGCGGGCCGCAGCACCGCGATATCGATATCCTCGTTCTCGTAGACCGTCTCGGCTGGCATCCCGCCGATCGAGCATGGGCCGTTCACCGTGACATGCGCCGCAGTCAGGAATGTCTGTCCATCGATCCATGACCCGGACCCCAGGGCCTTGCCGCAATGCGGCTGCCCGACCAGCGCCAGGTTGACGAAGAACGGCGACGGCATCGCCTCCGGCTCGGGCACGGGCGCGCCCAGCAGCGCGGCCGCCATGGCCGCGCCGATCAGCTTCTCGATCATCTTGGGTTCTCCCTCGCCCTTCAGGCAGTCGTCAGCGCGCGGCGCCTTCCAGGCACAGCGCGCGCTCTGCCTCGCGCCGGCGCTCCAGGCCGGGCAGGACTTTGCCGGAGGCGAATTTGTACCGCAGCAGGAAATTGCATGCGTCGCGGTGGCGGCCGGCGGCGAACAAACGCGCGACGCTCGACTTTGCATAGGTCGGCAGGCCCACGTTATAGGCGAAGCTGGTGTGCGCCGCCCATTGTTGCGGGTAATCTGCGATCCCCGGGTTGCGCCGCCGGACGCCTTCGGCGAATTCGGCCGCGCCCTGCTCCAGCAACGACATGCATTCAGCATCGCTATAGCGGCGCATCTCGACGCGCGTTTCCCCGTAGCAGACGGTCAGGATGCCGATCGGGTCGCGATAGGGAACGTTGCGCTTGCCTTCGAACGGTCCGATCAGTGCGACCGAAAGCGCCATCATCGCAATCACCGACCCGACAATTCCCGCCTTGGCCGACGGCGATGCTCCCGCCGGCCTAGTCATTGTCGTGGCCTGCGACATTGGCAGTCCGCGCCGCGCGCGCCGCGCGGCGGTCGCCGACGAATTTGTAGACGAGGTAGGCCCCCTGCATGACGGTATAGACCAGGGTCGCGATCAGGACCCAGTCCTGCAGCGTCAGGCCGACCGCTGCCGACGCGCTCACCGCCAGCGGTGGCGACGCCTTCCCCAGTGCGACGAACGCGTCCCCAGTGACCCCCGCGGCGTTGCGGGTGTGATCGAACATCATCTATCTCCTCGTTTGTCGCTTATTTGCCCGCGTCGGCATTCGCCGACCGGTATCTGTCGACGATCGCCCTGATCGCCTCGTTCGTGCCTGCGGCGCGAACGTGAGCGATCGTGCGTCGGCGAGCAGCGGCCCGTGCGGCTGTCGCGATGCGAGCACGATCGGCTGCCGCGACGATCGCGTTCGCCAGAACGGGAATGTCCATGTCCTTGTCGGCGGCCTCTTCGCGCAGGATTGGCCCCGGATCGCCGCCGCCCAGCACCGATCGCGCCTCGGCTTCCTTGATCGCGTATTCGTCGCGGCGCGCGGCTTCGGGGTCGATGGGAATGGCGTGGATGCGCTCGATTTCTGCCTCCGCCCACCGCGCAAAGCCTTCGCGGTCCTGGACGACCGACCCGTCTTTCGCGACCCTCTCCCAATCCCCGGGAGAGTGCTCGATCGCGACCGCGGTCTTGCCCCGCATGTCGATGCCGCACGACGACGCGCTGGGCGTGTCCTGCGATTCAACTGTCGCGATATGCCGACCCCCGATCGTCAGGATCGCCCACCAGGTCATGACTGCGACCCCGTCGTCGATCCGCTCGGCGTCGTGGTGGCGCCGCCCGTCTTGCGGAACATCTGTCCCCATTCATAGCTGCCCGACGCCGTCAGCCCCGACTTGGTAAAGCTGGCGGACCAATAGCCCGTCGTCGGCGGGATATAGCCGAAGTCCGGGTCGTATCCCCCCGCGATCGACGGCGAACCGGCGTTCTCCGCCTGGGCGTCGATCCACGCGCCGCCCGATCCTGCCACGCGATAGACGATCTTGCCGTTCAGAACGCTGTCGGCGCCGCTGTATTGCCAGCTCCCGACGAACTTGAGCAGCCCCGAACCGTTCGCCGTCGTGGTCTTGATGACCGGCGGGTTCGACGGATAGGTCGAAGACGAGACGCTGCCGTAGGTCGAGATCGTGGCCGACGTCGTTCCGCTGTCTGCCGGGGGCGCGTCCTTGACGATCTCGATCTGGCACGACTGCGACAGTCCCGCCGCTGAAATGCTCACGACGCCCGCGCCGGCGACGGTGGTGACCGTGACCTTGCCCTCGGTCGAGCTGTTGCTTGTCGTATCCTGCGTGGCGGTGATCGACGCGCTCTTGTCGAAATCCCATGATTGGGTAGCATTCGCGTTGACGCCGGACTTGGTGAAGTTCGGCACGATGTCGAACGGGATCTGCCCTTCGTAAAAGCTGTTGTCCGTTTTCTGCCGCAGGCGCACGACCTTGGGCGCGATGTCCAGAACGCGCGTGACGTCCGCCTCGTCTTCAATGACGGCGACCTTGTCGCGCGTCTCGACCGGAAAGCGGACATAGGCGCTGCCGTCGACGATCTTGGTGTCGAGGTCGAGCGGCGGGATTTTCGCGCTGGGCACCGTCTTCCTGACAGTGCCGTCGGCCTCCAGCCCGTCCTCGACCGCCGCGCGGGCGGCGTCGTTGATCGCGCTGATTGCCGCGTCCAGGTCCGCCAGCGCCGCGCGATAGTCCTCGAGCGCCGATCGATAGGCCGCGCGCCCGTCGGGTTCGAAGGCTCCGACGATGAATGCGGGCGTCCGCACTTCGATCGATCCGGTTCGCGCCGTCGATGCCCCCGAACCGAGGAAGGGGCTGGCGCCGATCGCGGGATAGATGCGGAAGAAGGCGGATGACTGCGTCGCCACGTAATCGATCGCGAACAGCCAGTAATCGCCCTTGTCCTCGACCGAGACGCCGACGACCCCGGAGGTTCCCGCCGAGGCATTGATGAATTCGCCCGTGCTGGTGTCGAAATAGACGATCGCGGTGCCCGACGCCGTGGCGATCGTCCACGCGCCGTAGCGCGTCGTCTTGGGAACCGCGTCCTTCTTCACCTGCAGCAGCGCCGTCATCGCGGCGCCGACCGTCAGGCCCGTCACCGTCTGCTCGATCAGGCCGAATGCGCCGCTGCTGCTGTCGGTCAGCGTCCACCATCCGCTCGCCAGCGAATAGCCGATCGAGATCTTTGTCCATGCCGCGTTGGCAAAGTCGTCCCGCGCCGTCAGCGCGCCGGCCGGGATCGGCACGGCGAGCACGCTGTCCTGCGTGGCGTCGTCCCAATCGGGCACTGCGGCGTCGAGAACGGCCTGCCACGCATCGCGCGCCGCCGTTGCCGCGGCGACCTCGCTCGCAAGCCCCAGCGCCGTCCCGCGCGCTGTGCTGACGCTGTAATGAATCGCCAGGTCGTCGGACACCGGGAGCAGCGTCTGCGTCTTTTCGTCCTTCGACAGGATGCCGTCGTCGGCCGCCGTCACCGCCCGATCATAGGCCTCGTCGAGCCGCGCCTGCGCCGTCGGATCGATGATCGAAAGGTCGATCCCCACCTGGTCGACGTTGATCGGCAACCCGCCGGCGTCGTAGAAAATGCCGATTTGTCCAGGCGTGCCAAGGTCAAGCCGCAGCCTGGTATTGAGCAGCCCATCGGCCGCCTTGCCGACCGGCAGCTTTCCCCCAAATCTGTCTCCACCAAGATCAAGAACCGGGATTTTCTCGGTCGGGAGGATCCCGATCACTAGCGGTCCTCCGATGTCGATACTGTCGATGCTGCCGATGATGCCGGTGTGCTTGGTCGGCGCAGTCCATTCTCCCGCCGGAATCGTGTCGGTCGCCATGTTCGATGCTGCTGTCGCGACCGTCGTCCAGAGAGGGTTGCCGTCGATGTTCGGGACTGTAACGGTCCAACCATTGTTGACGCCGGCGATCGCCCCCGTGGCGAACGTGTAGGTCACCAATGCAGTCGGTAAGGCGGGTTCAGCCGCCGATCGCTTGTAAAGCCGCACCTGCGCCGAATTGATGCCGGTTGGACCCTGATCACCCGCGGGTCCGTCACCGCCCCGCGCTACATAGACCGTCCATTTTGAAGCGTCCGATGGTGGAACGCCTGTCGTGCTGCCGATGCCGGTTCGCACATAGCCTTGCCCGTCACCGCCGTCGGCGACCGCCCAGACGACGGTGTCGCCGACGACGTAGGTTGCGTCGGTAGCATAATTTCCACGAGGCTGTGGCGTGACGATGGCAGCAGCTTGCGATAGGCCCTCGATCGACAACGACACCTTGCTGATGGTCTCGCCCACTTCGATCGAGAAATCCTTGAAGAAACCGTAGATCGTGAGGCTGTCCTTGCCGCTGTCGCCGATCCAGAGCACGGGGCGGGCCCGCACTGCTGCGATGCGATCTGCAACCAGGTCAATCGCGTCGGTCCGGATCAGCGCGCGCGTGCTCATTCGCTTTGCCCAGGCGCGCTGGACGACGGTCGCTTCACCGAAATCGTCGACCTCTTTGCGGCTAAAATCGGTGATACCCGCCGTCGGCGATTCTTCGGTGATGCCCAGCTCGGCGACCTTGCCCACCAACAGCGTCCCGACCGCGACGTCGCCGGCGCCCGACACCGTGACGATCACGTTGCCAACGACGCCAGGCAAGTCGAGGAAAGTGGTCGATTTCGCGTCGACCGGGATGGTTTGGTCGTAACCGCCCGGCGCCTGCACACGGACCGACGTCCCGACCACGTCCAGCAGCGCCAGCGCATCGATGGCGCCGGGTGCCAACGTGATCGAAATGCCGTCGGCGCGCGTCGTTGCAGTGCCCAGGGCCTGGTCGAACATCGCCCATCGATTGGTCGGGCCCACGTCGATCCACAGGCCGGATTCGCCGGCGGGATCGTTTCCGAGATTCCCGATCGCCGCGCTCTCGTAGATCCGGTGCGTCGCAGTCTTGATCACCCGCGCGCCGAGCGCATAGCTCGTTCCCGCCTCCCAGGCCGGATAGTCGGCTTCGGGAACATTGGTCGCGACGATCATTGCACTGGTCACGTCGACCGGATTGAGCAGCAGCAGCGTCGAGGCGTCTCCCGAAGGTGCCGGATCGCCGCCGGGATCTGCAGCTGGCGCGATCTCCGCCAAGCCCTCGATCGTGAGAGTGCAATAACTGAGCGGCGGCACCGCGAGGTCGAGCTGAAAATCCTTGTAGAAGCCCTCGACGCTCAACCACGCAAACCGGTCGTCAGCGATCCACTGCGCCGGGGTTGCGCGCAGATCGGCCAGTCGACGCTGGAGATCGTCCACATCGTCATAGGCAAGGGCAAGCCTGACCGACATGTGCCGCGCGTATCCGCGCTTCACGACGGTCGTTATGCCGAAGCTGTCGGTTTCGCGGCGACTGTAGTCGGTGATGCCTATCGTCGCCGCGGCTTCGACGTCGCCCAGTTCGATCGTTTCTTCCTCGGCGGTGACGACGATCATGCCGCCGCCCCCACCGTAGAGATCGCATCTCCGCCGCTCTGGCTGGTGATGTTGTCCATCGTTCGCTTGATCGAGCCCGTATTGGCGCCAGTCGCGGCATGTCCCGCGTTGTTGTCCGCGCGCAGCTGGGCGATCTCTTCGCGAAGTTCATCCATCTTCGCTGCGAGCTTGGCGCCGCCATTATCGTTTGCAGCTGCCGTCCCGGGCTGGCTGGTCGCGGCGCCATTGAGCAGCGTCGCGTTGGACGGCACCTGCGGTTCACCGGCAACCGACGTGACCAAACCATAGGTGGCCTCGAGACTGGCCGCGATCTGCGCGCGGATGCGGTCCAGTTCCTGCCGGCTCGTCGCTGCATCGCCCGCGGCTGCCAACAAAGCCTGAGAGAGTTGCGGGAGAGTTTTCGCCGCGTCCAAGTCGCCGCCTCGCGCCGACGCCGTCGCCGCGTTGAACTGGCCCATCAGCGAAGCGAAGCTGTTGCCGCCGCCTGCGTCGGACAAGCCGCGGATGCGTCGCACCTCGTCCATGATGCTGTCACCGACCGACTGCCACGCCTGGCGCAGCTCGTCCGCCGCCTTGGCGGCTTCCTTGGCGTCCTGGATCGCCCAGATTTGCAACTGAAGCGCACGGTTGCTTTGATCGAGTTTGGCGAGCTCGAGCTGGCGGAGCGCGTCGGTATTGCCCTGGAGCTCGAGCAGCTGGCGTTCGAGGTTCTGTCGCTCGCTCAGGATGTCGGCCGCGCTCTTCGCTCCCTCCATCGACGCCTGAAGTTCGGCGAACGCCGGCGCAAGCTTGAGCAGAGTTGCATAGGCCGCCTGTCCCGCCGCAGAGGTGAGGTCCTGCGCCTCGACCAGCTCGCGGAACGTCGCAAGCGAGGAGGGCATCGTCAGGCCCAGGCTTTCGAACACTCGGGCGAGTTGTGCAGTCTTGGCCGCGACCTGCTCTTCCTTGGAGTAATAGGTCTCGAAATAGGACGCGACCGCATCGTTCATCGCGCCGATGCTCTCGAACTGATCAGCCAGACCCAGCTTCACCGCTATGCTCATGTCCTGCGCGCTCTGGCCCAGCATATCGAGAGTGTTGGTCACCGCCTCGATCGTCGCAGCAACGCGCACCAGTGTCTCGAACGCGCCTTCGCCGACTTTCTGGAACTGCGATATGCCGGGGAAGGCCGCTTTGGCCATGCCGTCGGCAGCTGCGCCGAAAATCGCGGTCAGGCGCTCTTGGATCTGCTCACCCGTCAGGCCCTTCAGGTCGATCCGCCCGATGTTGACGACGAAGCTGTTCAGCCGCGACTGGATCGTCGCAGTTGCTTCGCCCAGCGGACCGGCAGCCGATGAGATGGCATCTGCAAATGATCGCAGGATCAGCGTGAACTGGCTTTCAAGTGCGGGATCGGCGTTGGTATATTGCGTCCAACGGGACGTTCCCACCGTGATCCCGAAGAATTTCTTCTTTTTCTCGATATCCGAATAATAGGAGGCGTTAAATCCGCTTCCAAGGATCGATCCGACAGACTGCGGCGCACCGAACAGGCCGCTGCCGGTCACCGTCGTCTTGCTACCGAAGAGACTCCCCAAAATGCCGCCAATCAACGGGATCTTGCTAAGAACCGATCCGATAAAGTCCTTCTTGAACCCTTCGGTCACGCCCGCCGAGGCGTCGATATTGCCCGCCCGCACCACGACTGCGGCAAGATTGCCGATCTGGCTGTCGATCGACTTCAGCGAATACGACATCTGGCGGGCGAAGATTGACGTCGTCGTGTCCACCTCGCGCAGCGCGTCGATCGAATTCTTCAGGCTCGCGCTTTGAGCTGCAGCATCGCCGAGGACGGTGCCCGTGCCGGTGTTCGATGGAGGAGGATTGTTGCCGCTGCCGCCGAACGATCCCGCAATCGAGACGCCGATTGCTGCCAGCGCGGCGATAGTCGCGGCGCCGGCGGCAAGGTTGGCCGGGAATGGCAGCGATGCGATCGCCTTGGCGACCGCTTCTACGGCATGTGCTGCAGTACGCGCCGCGCTCTTCGCCAGGCTCGCGCCGGTTTCGATTGCATCCTGCGCCATGGCGCGAACGGATAGGGCAAACTCAACGGCCCGGAAGACCTTCTCGGCCGTCATCAGCGCTTTGTAGCCCTTGCTCTTCTCGTTGAAGAAGCCCTTCGCCGCCGAAATCATGTCGCCATAGGCGCCGACCTGGAGCGTTGCGGTGCGAAGCGCATAGAGCTGCTCGGCACGGGCCGTCGCGGCGGCATCGCCCTTCACCTCGAGGAGCTTTTTCTGGTGCTCCGCGTCCAGGCGCGCTCGCACGGCATGGAATCCTGCGTAGATCCCCGCAAGGTCGCCCAACGCCCGACCGACTCCGCCGAATGCATCGGCCATTCCCTGCCCGGCAATCTGGATATTCTGGCCGATGAGATCCCATTTATCAGCGGTGAAGCTGAGCGCGTCGTTGAGATCTCGCTGGGCATCCGCGAGCGATTGTGTCGCCAAAGCAATATCGCGCTGCTGCGCGATATATTGCGCGCGTTGCGCTGGATCGCTGAACTTGGTTTCGGCCTCCTGCGTCGCCTTCAGGATCGCCAGCGCGCGGACCCGTTCCATGTTGCCCGCGCCGATCAGGCGAACCTCTTCCCTCAACTCGGCAAGCCGATCTGCGCCAGACGATATGTCCTGGTTGAACTGCGCCGTTTCCTCGGCCTTGCGCAGCCGTTCGCGCTCGGCCCGCTGATCGGCCAGCGCGCCCGTCGCGCGCGTCGCCTCCTCGGCCAGTCCGCGCTGCTGGGCGACCTGGACAGCCGCGAGCAGCGGCAGGTCGGCAATCTGGTCTTTGACGAGTTCTGCAGCACGCTCGGCCGGCACGGTGCCGGCCTTGACCATCGCGTTCATCGCTTCCTGAGCGGCCGCCTGGTCGCGCACGCCCGCACTGGCCTTGGCAGCATCCGAAACGCGCTGCGCGATCTCGAGCCGGATCTGGCGATCAACGAACATTTCGATGTCGCCGCGCTTCTTGATCGCGTCCGATTCCGCCTTGACCCGCGCCTCCGCGATCAGCGCTTCGGCGCCGGATATTTTGTAGGCGTCCGCCAGCGCATAGAGGTTGCGGATCTGCGCCTCGATCGCGGCGTTTTCGCGCGCGAGCTTCTCGGCGAGCTTATCGGTTTTCGGCGTCTTGCCCTTCTCCGGGTCGAGATAGCCCTTTTCCTCGGCCTGTTTCCTGAGACGGTCCCGAGCGTTCTTAGCGGCTTGATCAATTATGGCACCGCCAGCCGAAGCAGCAAATTCACCGATGTAATCGGTTTTCATGGCCCCGCCGACTTTGTCACGCCACACATCGGCCACCTGTGACGCCGCCCCATCCCATTGGCTCGTCACGCCAGCAATAGCTCCGCCCGCGATGTGGTCGAGTTGGGCGAATGCCGGCAGAATTTTGTTCGCCTGGTCGACCATCCAGTTGATCCCGGAGACGCTTTTCCGGATCAGCCAGTTAATCCCCGTGATCGCTTTGTTCACGGCTTGGGTGAAAAGGTCGCCCATGGCCGCGGGAAACATCCGCCAAGTGGCGACAATGGCGTGATATCCTCCAACGAACGCCCCGATTAGGAAATTCGCTGCCGACTTCACGCCGCTGAAGATCCACGCGGTCCATTCCTTCATGACGTCCCAGCTGCTCGTGACCGCCGGGCCGATCTCTTCCCAGATCGTCCGCCCCGTGACCTGGAACACTGCCTTGGCAGTATCGCCGAACGTCACCGTCACGTTGTCTAGGTTGCGAATTTCCTTCGTCGTCAGGCCCAGGCTCTTCGCATATTCCTTCATGTCGGTGCCGCTGTTCGCTGCATTCTGCAGCGCCTTCACCGCGCCCGCGAACAGCCCGATCGTCGCTCCGATGGCGAGCAGATAGGGGTTCGTCGCCGCAGTGATCAGGATCTTCTTGGACATGTCGACGAACGCCGCCCCGACGGCGCGGATCCCGACGCCCGACTGGCTCATGATCATCTGGATCTGCGCGCCCTGCTGCAGCACCGCCATCATCGCCATCTTGAACGGCTGAGAGCTGTTCGCCGCGGCCGCCATCTGGATCCCGACGTCCTGGAACTGGAAGGCCAGGTTCTGCATGTGATACCCGGTAAGCTTCCCGGTAGTGCCAGCCGCTCCGATTCCCCGGTTTACCACTGCATGCTGCTGTTCGACATCGCGCAGCCGACCGGTGAGGACTTCCTGCTGGCGGGCATATTCGGCCGGAGCCGTGGCACCGGCGTAATAAAGCCGCGTGCTCTCCGCGATCTCGGCGTTGAGGCGGCTGGTTGCCGCATAGAGCGGGTCCGTCGCCATCCGCAGCCGATCGGCCGCGCTTGCGTCGGCGATCTGCGCTGCATGCGATTCGCGAACTGCTGCTGCCAGCTGGTCATGCTCCCGCGCGGCACGCGCGATCGCTGCTGCCTCCGACTGGCGCGCCGCGACCGCCTGCGCCGCGGCGCGCTGTTCGGCTTCCGCCGCCGCCTCTGCCGCGAACGTCCGCTGCCGGGTCGCTGCATGAAGCCGCGCTGCCAGATCGGTATTTCCCTGCTGCGCAGCCGCCAGGGCGGTTGCAGCCACCTTCGCGTCGCGCATCTGGTCGCGCGACTTGCCCATCGCGAACGCTTCGCGCTCGAGCTGGGCGATCAGGCGTTCGCCTACCTTCTCGGTCCGGACCTTCTCGCGCCGAACGTTGGCCAGCTCGCGGGTCGAAGCGGCGCTGAAGCTGCTGATGCGTGCAGTAGCTGCACCGACCTGCATCATACCGCCCGTAGCCTTTTCCACCGCTGCGACCTGGCGGACGATCTGCATCGTCTTGTCGTCGAAGAAGTCGGCGAACCGCATGAGCTCCGCGAACGCCCCGCCCGTTTCCATCGCGAAGCCGACCTCGAGGGTGGGAGTGCCGTCATCCATGCACGGTCCTCCATAGAAAAGCCCCGCCGAAGCGGGGCTACATTGCTTTTGCTTGTTCAATCAGCTGGTCACCCCGGACCGTATTCCGGATAGCCGAGTTGAAACACGTTCATTGCGCCGAAAACGGGTCAGGTTTGATCCATTCTTTGCGTTTCGCAGCCTTTTCAGCCTCAGCTTGATTGGCCGCCAGATCCTTTAGGCAGCGCCCGCTGCTGGCGATGGCTTCGGCGCTTCCACTAAGGCCGATCTGATCCAGAGGGACCTCTTTATCGTCATCAATTTTCAGATAAACATTAACGTACTTGGCCGTCGCCATCGGCCCCAGCATTTCCGGAAGTGCCTCGACTGCAATAGCGTGATCGTCCATTCCCAAACCTTGCAGGGCATAGAATTGTCCCGTGTCGAAATAGAAATATAAGGTTCGTCTTTGGCCCTGTGCTACGCTCCATCCCTCGTTTTTCAACGAGATGAACGTTCTTCCGATGGCATACCTAATTACGGTAAGGTAGGTCGGTTTTTCCCCACTTTCTACGACTTTGGCGAACGCGCATCGGTCCGGGCCTTGGAGGACAGTCCAGTCTTCAAACTGCTCCCAATTATCGGGAGTGACCTGCCCCATGGCCGACGTAGCCAGAAGACCAAAGACCAAAAATGTCGCGCGCATACAGTGTCCCCCTCATGCCGAGTCGAGACAAATATACGGTTATTCACCCGAGCACCAACCGCAGCTTCTCCTCCGCGACGTCCAGCTCGCGCTGCGTCACTTCGGCGCGCCAGGGAGGCGGGCAGGTTTCGTCTTCGGCCCTCCGGCTCTCAGCAATGTATGACAGCGACAGCTGGCGCAGCAGCCTCGCCTCCCAAGGCGGCAACGGGACGCCCGTATTGCGCTGCCACGCATCGATCTCGCGCCACGACAGCGGGGCCGGACCCATGCCCGTCGTTTCGGTGATGCCGATCTCGATCAGCCGCGCGACGATATGCGGGGCCGGATTGGACGGCATCTTGGGAGCGATGCCGTCCTTTTTCATCCGCTCGAGACGGGTGAGCGCTTTGGCCGGAGCCGCCGCCTTCGCCCGCCTCGTGCCTTCGGGCGGCTTCGGAGCAGCATGAAGCCACGCCATCTGCCGCACGAACAGAGTTAGGTGACGGCCGATCCGGCTTTGAAGTTTCCCCAGTCAGCCAGGTACTTCGACACCTGCTTTGCGATGAAACCGATCTTCTGGTCGGCATAGACAGCGGCGAACAGCTCGGCACCCTCGGTCTTGCCTGCGGGCGGGTAGCTGAAGTTTTCGAACCGGACGGTGAGCGCGGCGAGATCCTCGGCCGTTTCGCGAATACGCTCTTCGAGCGGCGCGACCGTGATCTTGCCGTCGTTATCCTGCATGCGCTTGACCGCACGCGTCGACTGGCGCGCTTCGACCAGGCCATAGGCCTTGCTGCCGGGGCCGAAGACGACGATCTGCACCGGCTTGGTGCGATCGGCATCGGCATAGAGCAGCTCGCCCTGCGCATTCTTGACGTGGATGGTGGCCGTGTCGGCGACGGCTTCGGTGGTGATATCGAACATGGTAATCTACCTTTCGCGGTAAGGATACACCGGCCCTCGCTCGACCGCGACGGGCGAGGACCGATGCCAGTGATCCGGCTGTTGCCGGAATAGGGATTGAACCGGCTGATGCCGGAACGGGGTTAGGCTGCGGGAACCTTGACGATCTCGGTGCAGATCTCGATCGTCGGAGCCGCCATCAGGACGGTGTCGGCACCGTCGACATTTTCCGGGAAGCCGAACACACGGCCCTGGAAATAGCGCTTGGCACCGGTCGGATAGGTGACTTCGAACGCATAGAGCGTCGACGTCGCGTCATCGGCCGCGGTGCGCAAAAGCGTCTGGCCAGCATCGGCGGAATCGTACGCCAGCGAAGGTGCCAACGAACCGTAATCGACCGAACCCTTGTGCTTTTGCTTGGGCCCCTTGAGCGGCTGGAACTCGACCTTGTTGAACACGGCACCGAGCGCGCCGATCTTTTCGATCTGGCCGATCTCGGTGAATGCCAGTGCGGCGTAGCCAGCGGCGTCTTCGGTGACCGGCGAAGCGGCGGAAATGGCAAGCGTCGAGCCCGCCGCGGTAGTGGTTTCCATGATAGTTCTCCTTGGTGGCGAGCCGGCTTGGCCGGCGGGTATTCAGCCCGATCCTTCGGGCGGAATGTCAGTCGCTGCCGCGATCGGCGCGCGCGGCGCTCAAATCGGTGGCTTCAGCGGAAACGGATGCTGCCGGCGCAGCGGCTGGCGCGGACACACCGCGCACGGGCTTGCGCGTGGCCTTGCGCTTGCTCGCAGGCTTTGACTTGGCCTCGGCGATCGCGGCCGCGCGGACGAGTCCTGCGGCCAGATAATTGCCGAACGCGCCCGATTCGATCAGCGGCTTGGTGCCTGCAGTGTAGCTCTTGCCGGTGCCGCGATCGGTAAATGAACTGATGATCTCGGCGCGCTTTTTGGGGTCGCTCATGTTTGCCTCCTGGTCGGGTTCAGACCGCGTCGTAACTGACGCGAAAATCTTGGGTTCGCTCGTAACTGTTGGCCGGACCGTCCAGCTCGGGGCCGGTCCCTGCGGTGAGGATCGAGACGCGCAATCCGCCGCCGATATTGCCCGTCAGGCCCGCGCAGCATTTCGTCACCAGCGCGATCGCGCGCCGCTGATCCTGATAATTTCCTGCGCGAACCGTCACCGACACGCGATCGATCGTGCGCGTCTTCGCGGCGCGCTTCAGCGTCTGGCGCTCCGTCGTGCTCGTCGCCTTCACCAGCAGTGCCGGCAGCACGACACCATCGGGCAACCTCCCGGCCTTGATCCGTTCGGCTGGCACCAGCGCGAGGACCTCCCCATCGGCACCCAGCAGCGTACCGATGATGTCGACCCCGGTCGTCATGCCGCGTCCGCTTCCGGTCCGCCGAGAATTCCCGATCGCGTCACCCGCGCCGCGATGTACGCCTGCGCCGCTCCGATTGCCTCGGTCTCCTTGATATCAAGCGCTGGTCGCAGGAACGGATGCGCCCGCGCGCCGGGATGCAGCACCGTAGCGCCAACGAATTTGCCGCCGATCACAAGCGAATGATTGCTGTCCGGTTGTTTGGCGAGCTTATTGATCCGCCCTATGCTCATGCCATTGCGCTGGCTCTCGTCGACGCTGATCAGATGCGGCGACGTCCCATATTCTTCCCAGGGGGCAAGATACGCGCCCGGTCCGCGAACCTGCACCTTGGCGATGATGCGCCCGCCCTCGGGCTTGCGCGTGGAAACCTTGATCGCACCGCGAACCTCCTTCGATTGCGTTCGTTCCTTCGCTTCGTTGGCCACGACGTTCGCTGCAGCGCGCGCCGCGCCGCGAAGGACCTTCTCCTCAAGCTCGGCCGGGGTGCGCTGGATGAATTGCCGGACCTCTGCCCGTCCACTCACCGTCGGCATCAGGCTGCGTTTCCGGCAGCGCTGTAATCTTCGACCATGAACTCGATCCCTTCGCGGCGTCCGAGTTCGGCCGGGCCCGATACGATCTGCATGATCCGCGCGGCGCTGTAGTCGACGACGACGTCGTCGACGATCGTCGCGCCCATGACGAACCTCATGTCGGGCTTCACGTCCTCGCGAAATAGCATCCGCACCCGTGCAGGCCGCGTCGCCAAATTGATTCCGTCCGCAAGCCGTTCGGAACGGCTCGGCAGCACGTCCAGGACGCTGGCGCGAACGTCGTCGACCTTTTCCCAGCTGCCCGATCCCGCGCCGGTGAATGAAGGGTCTGCGATCGGTCGCTCGATCCGGAGCTGCCGGTTTCGATCGCGCGTCCGCGGCCGCTTCATAGCCATATCCGATGATTGGTCAGCATCGGCGCCAGATCGATCGCATAATCGTCGAACGTGGCGCGAATGCCGCGCAGGAGCGTGATCGTGAGGTCTTCCGGCACCGCCTCGCGATCGTCGCCATAACCGACCTTTATCGTGACGCGGATGCTGCTCGCACGAACCGCGCCGCTCGGCCAGGTCTTGCCCGCGATCGGGCGAATGCCCTGTTCGAGGCACGCGCCGGTCAGCTCGACATCCGCCGGCGCGATCGCCTGCAGCGCGCCTGCGGCGTCCTGGTACTCGATCGAGTCGATCGACTGTGCCGGTCCGATCGGCAGGCGGGCGAGATCCGCGAAACTGTCGGCCGACAGCTCGAGCGTCTGCGTAATCAGCCGCGTCGACGATATCCGCTCGATCTCGCTCCGTATGCCGGCGATCGTCGCCGCCAACTCAACGTCGAACGACGTGTCACCGACATCGATGCGCAGAAACTCCTTCGCCGAAGCAAGATCGACCGGCTCCACCGCCGGCGCAGCGACGGTGATCGGCGAGGCCCACATATCCGCTCGCCTTACTTCGCGGCCGACTTCTTGGCGGGCTTGGCACCTGTCGAGGGCGCCTTTGCAACAGGAACGGATTGCTCAGCGAAGCCGGCGGCGATCAATCGCTGCGCCTCGCCTTCGTCGAAATCGTGTTCGTCGCCCGCGGCAAGTGCATAATCTGGACCGCAAAGACTTGCCAACATTGTGACGCGCATGATGATTTCCTTCTTCGATTGCTCTTCTCCGAACGCCGGGTCGCGGCGCTCGGAGAAAAGGCGGGCGAGGCAATGCCCCGCCCGCTTTCACGTTTGACCTATCAGGCCAGCTTGAGGTGCTTCACCGCGGCGCTGTCGGTCAGCTGGCCGTCAAAACGGATCAGGCCGGCCATGCCGACCTTGGGCCAGAAGCGCTCGCGCACCGTACCGATCAGCGGATTGCCGACCTTGCGCACCATGTAGGCGCCCAGATCGCCGAAGATCACCGCACGGTTGCCCGTCGCGATCGGCGGGACATCGTCGTTGACGTGGTACTTCTTGCCCAGGATCAGATCGGGCGCGCCGACGCGGACGTCGCCCATCTGCCACAGGTAATTGCCCTGACCGTCCTTCAGCTTGCGGATCGCCGCGAGCGTGGTGTCGGCGAACATGAACCCGCATTTCGGGCTGCGGCGATAGGCCGCATTGACCGAATGCTGCAGGTCGATGATCTCATCGGCCGCGATCGCCGCGATCGCCGCGGCGGTCTTGCCGA
>CAZHWG010000003.1:0-20739 GCA_964535925.1 uncultured Sphingorhabdus sp. | reverse complement strand
GCCGGCGCGAGCGGCACGACAAGCGTCGACGTCTTCGCCCAGACCCGCGCCGACATTCAGACCGAGCGGACGTATTCCTCGATCGCGCACAATGCCATGAAGTGGGTGCCGATCCTCAACATTGTGCTGACCGTGCTCTTCTACGCGCTGTTTCCGGTGCTGTTCCCGCTGTTCCTGATGCCCAGGAGCGGCCCGCTGGCCCTCAGAGGCTACGTCACCGGCTTCTTCTATCTTGCAGCCTGGGGACCGCTGTTCGTCATCCTGCACATGATCCTGATGTTCAAGGGCGCGAGCGATGTCGCCGCCGCGAGCGGCAGCACTGGGCTCAGTCTGGCGACCTTTGGCGGAATGAGCGACGTCAACAGCGATATCGGCGTGCTGGCCGGCTATCTCGTCGCTTCGGTGCCGTTCCTCGCCGGGGGCGTGGCCAAGGGCGCCATGGCCATCTCCACCCAGGCGACCTCCTACCTTAACCCGAGCCAGAACGCGGCCGAGGAAGCCGCACGCGAGGCGAGCACGGGCAATGTATCGCTCGGCAATTCGAACATCGACAATTCGAGCGTGTTCTCGCGCCAGTTCGCGCAAGGCAATCTGGCGCCGAACATCGCCTATGGCGCTGGCCAGACCCGCAGCTTCGGCGAGAGCGGTACCCAGACCACCGGCTTTCCTGGCGCCGAGTTCGCGCACGTGCCGACCTCCAGCTATCCGTTCAGCCCGACACTGGGGCAGGATTTCAGCGGCAGACTCTCGACCATGGCGAGCCAGAGCCGCGGCCAAAGCGAGACGTTCTCCAACCTCGCCCAGCAATCGACGAGCTCGGCGGTCACACGGTTCAACGAGATCCGCGATGCGTACACGCGCTCGCGCTCGAACGAGAGCGTCAGCGGCACCTCCACCAGTGACAGTATCGGCACCGCATTCAGCGAGGTCGACAACGCATCCCGGACGCTTCAGCAGCAATTCGGCCTGTCGCGCCGAGCGGCAGACGACATCACGGTGACATGGTTCCTGAACGGGGATGCGGGACTTGGTGTGAAGGGCGACAAAGGGTCCGTGCAGGGATCGGCAGGGCTGCGGGGCGGCCGCAACCAGAGCTGGACCGACAGCGACATCGGGATCGCTTCCGAGGACCGATCACGGCTGCTCGGCGCGCTCAGGCAGATCTCCGAGAGCCAGAGCTGGTCAACCACGCGCGAGGGCTTCCTGCGCGAGACAAATTCGAGCTCTGAAGCGCTGGTCTCGAGCAGCGCCTCGGGCCTCACCACCTCGCTCACCGAGGCGCAGAGCTACATCGTTGAAGCACGCCGCGCCGAAGAGCTTGCCAGCCGCCTCGAGAATCAGGCGAGCTGGTACGAAAGCGCCACTGCGGCCGGATCGCTTAATCTCAGCCAGGCCTACCGCGAGTGGGGCATGGCCGAGATCGAAGCCAACCGAGACTATTACGGCCCGGTGCACTTCGATGACATCGAGTTCCAGATGAGCGCGCAAGGGCAGCAGTTGCAGGCGCGCTTCGTCGAAAGCTACGCGGATCAGTTGCATGGCGAAATCGCCGACGAGCTTGTCCTGCCTTCTTATTCGCCGGTCTCACGCCTGGGCGTGAGCTCCCCAGGCGATGTGCGCGGTTCGGTCATGCTCGGAGGCTCTCCCAGCGCTCTGTCGACCACGTCCGGCGAGCGCGAGGAGATCGAGCGCGAGGTCACGCGAGTTCAGGAGCGCGGTGAGCAGCGAGTGGACCGCGTAACAGATTACCTAGAAGGTAGAACGCGGAGCGCGCGAGGCGCCTCTGCGGAAGCTGCCGACGATGTGAAAAAATGGTAGGTCAGATTAGGCCATCGTAGATCGCAACGTAAATTGCGAAGGCCACGAAGAGGATTCCGAAAAGGATTAGGCCCGCCTTTCCCCAAGGGTCGGCCCAAGTCTTCCTCCAGGTGTAAGCCGTCAATCGGTTCTCGGCGATGGCTCGGTCGACCTCGCGAAAGCCCTGCCAATCCTGGTCATCGGCGTTCCGGGATTTGTCTGGACCGCTCATCGACCATCTCCTTCACAAATCAGCGCCATCTCCGCTCTCCCTGAAAGAAATCGGGAGAGGAGGTGCCCGCATCTTAGCACAAAGGCTTCGCAACTACGATATGCAGGACTTGGCTCTTTTCAACGGTGATGGCCGACAATCAGAATGAAACGCGCGCTCCTCATCACGACCTGTGTGGCCGCGGCATGATGTTCCAGCGCAGATCAAAGAAGCTGTGCGGCAGCAAACCGGGTGTGCTGATCTTCGACTTCCGCCAGGAGTTACGTCGGCAGAAACGGACGAAGCGCCGCTCGCTCGCGACGGTTATTGGCGGTGGTCTGCTGGCGGGAGCTATCGGCGGGCTCGTCGGAACCAATTGGCCGACTAGTACAGCTAGCGCGCAAGCCAGAGCGGCGCACACATTTGCCGTGTGCGGAGCGATCCGAAAGACGTGCGTGGTGGATGGCGACACGATCTGGCTCGAGGGCGTGAAGATCCGCATTGCCGATATTGACACGCCGGAGATCTCCTCGCCGAAATGCAACGCGGAATACGAGAGAGGAATTCGTGCGCGCGATCGGCTTGTGGTGCTGCTCAACGGAGGCGAATTCGAACTGCGTCCGATCGGAAATCGCGACGAGGACCAGTACGGACGCAAGCTTCGCGTCATAATGCGAAGCGGCCAGTCGTTGGGCGATCAGCTCGTATCGGAAAACCTGGCCCGCACCTGGACCGGCCGGCGGGAGTCTTGGTGCTGATGCGCGATTGGCAGACCGACGAAGAGCGCGCCGAGAATGAAGCGAACGCATGGAAAGTCCATCTCGAAGCGTGGCTGATCGGGGCCGCGATGCTGTTGGCGATCATGGGCGCTATGGATTGGCTGATGTGAAGCTCACGCGAGAACAGGAATTGTGCGGCATAGCGCTTTGGGTTGAGAAGGCACACGGCGCTCGCGGCCTCTCTTTCATTGCCGGAAGAATAGACGCTCTTGCTCGATCCGGTGAAAAGGACGGGGCTCGGTTGTGGCAGGAGGTTGCTCGCCGCTTTGACAGTCTCGCTGACCGGCAGAAAGACGATCCGTCCTCGTAAGGCCCTTGTCTCCACTGCCGCGTTCGATCCGATCGAGATAGGCATTCAACCGTTCAAGGGTGCGCCGCCTCGGCCGTCTACCTAGTCTCAGATCGAGTACGAACCGCGGATCACCGACTGCGCGGCGGCCGAAGCGTGTCGCGGAAATGCGGTGTCTGATGAGGTGTTTCTCGATCCGGTCCAACAACGTCATCGCTCCTAGCCTCGACTCGCATCTTGCTTGTGTTCTTGTTATGTTCCTACTAGGAAGACTCTCGTGAGTCTAGGAAGAATCCTATACCCGACGAAAGGCATGAAGGACCGACCCATGGAGAATGTCAGGGAAGAACTCGACCGGCTGATCCAGAAGCACAAATATGGCTATGCTTCGATCTCGAGGCTGCTGGGGCGCAATGCCAGCTACATCCAGCAGTTCATCAAGCGGGGCTCGCCACGCAAGCTCGACGATGAAGACCGCAAGATCCTGGCGAGCTTCTTCGGCGTCGATGAGCAGGTTTTCGGTGGCCCGGCTAACGTCGTGTGGGACGGCCTCGTGGAAATCCCCGTGCTCGACGTGGAGGCATCCGCGGGTTTTGGCGCCGTGGCGGGGAGCGAGACCGCACAAACGCGCTTCGGGTTCGATGAGCGCTGGCTCCGTAGTCTGACGTCGGCAAAAAGCGCCAGCCTGTCGATCGTGCGCGTGATGGGCGACTCGATGGAGCCCACGCTCAGCGACGGCGATGAAGTGCTCGTCGATGCGTCCGACCATGCCTCGCGGCTCCGTGACGGAATTTACGTCCTTCGCGCCGATGATGCTCTCGTGGTGAAGCGCGTTGCCATCAAGCCAGGTGGCAAGCAGATTACGATCGTCAGCGACAATCCGGCATACCCGACCCGGAGCGACATGAATCGCTCCGAGGTGCACGTAGTTGGTCGGGTAATCTGGTTTGGGCGGGCTCTGTAGATCCAGTGAACGCGATGGGCCGATAGCTGCTGATCCACTGCGGCCTGTTTATTATCAATAGGCTGCCCCGAAGTCCCGCTTGGCGAGTCAGACTAAATTTTGGTGTTACAACCATCCCCCAATGGGAGGCTGTCCTGAACGGGGTCTGCTGGCGCAATCTGATTATTCGTTAGTTCAGCCTGGACCGAAATAAAGCGCTTGCGGACCCTTATCGTCGATTGCGGAGCTGGCGGTCGACCCCGGTCATCCTCAGCCGCCAGATGCACAGGTCTTTACTGACGGCATAGGATCGGGCGATCTGCTCGGTAGACTTCCCGGCCGCACGCGCCCTGAGCAACGCGACACGCGGTAAGAGAAGTGCTCCCATCAGCCAGTCCGCCTCGTCTTCCTGTTCGTCGGAATAGTCGCTGAGCAGGAGCATCCCGGTTGCTGAAAGCTGCACGTTCGCGGGGACATGCCCGAGGCGGATATGGGCGAGCTCGTGCATCAAGGTACTGCATTGCCGCTCGCGTACCTGCGCTGAGTTTAGAACGACCATGGTTTCGCCAGCGTGGCCAAGGGTCAGCCCCGACCAGCTGTCCGGGTCGACCTCCATGAGCTGGCGCGCGTATTTGGGTGACAGATCGAGGCTTTCGGCACCAAGGACAGCTACGTCCAAAAATTCGGCGTAGCGCCATGGATCTAACGTATCGATTGGCTGCAGGCCCAGTCCCTGGCGCGCTTCTTCAGCGAGAGTCTCTGCCTTGGACTTGAAGCCGCGCTGCACGGATCAGCGACGGAAAAGCTCTTGGCGCGCCTGCATTGCTCGCTGTGCTGCCAGAATCAATTCGCCGAGCGCCACGGCGGTTTCTTCGCTCACCGTTTTCTTTTTTCGGAAATGCGCAACTGTCTCGGGTGCTGCAGGGGCGCTTTCATCGGCGGAGACCCCCAGAAACTCTCGGGGATCGACCTCAAGCCACCGGCATATTTTAGCGAACGTGACGAGATCGGGCATATGGCCGTTTTCCACTCTCGATAGGGTGGCTGAACTGACGTCCGCTTCTGCAGCTGCGGCGCGGATGCCGCGCGTCCCGCGCTTTCGCTTTATGAGGTGCCCTAACTCAGCGATGGGTAACGACATCAGAGCGCCATCCCGGACACCACTTGACTCATTCGCATCTTCCTTCATATATCGTCTCACAGATAAGACATAATGTCTCGGCTGTGATACTGCCTTACCCGTGAGACACTGAATCACAGCTGATTCGCGGCGTCAAGCGAAAGCGGCCAGAGCGGGGCAAGCAGCGGACAGGTTCAGGACCGCTGGAGTGAAAGGAATGGTGATGGCCGCTTCGATTACATTCTTCCCCGTTGGCAACGGCGATATGACGCTGGTGACGTTCGACAATGACCAGCGGCTTCTCATCGATCTGCACGTTCGCAAGGCGGCAGACGACGAAGAAGACGATACACCCGATGTGATGACGGATTTGCGGGGTCGGCTTGCGCGTGACGAACAAGGCCGGCTGTTCGTTGACGGCTTTCTGCTCAGCCATCCTGACAAGGACCACGTCTGCGGTCTCGAATCCCATTTCCACCTTGGTCCACCCGACGAGTGGGTTGAAGAGGACGACAAGATCCTGATTCGTGAAATGTGGTCGTCGCCCGTCATTTTCCGGCGCGCGTCGAGCAGCCACACGCTTTGCGACGATGCCAAGGCCTGGGCCAAGGAGGCGCGCCGGCGCGTCGCGTTATACCGCGCACACGGCGGCGTTGGCAGTGAGGGCGACCGTATTCAGATCATGGGCGAAGACGAAGGCGGAAAGACCGACGACATTCTCGCCATTGTTGTGAAGGCCGAAGAGTGCGTCAGCTCGCTGAACCGCGTCGCCTCAGGAGTCTTCGAAGCGCGGCTGCTCGCGCCCTTGCCACACGCCGACGATGACGAGCTCGAAGAGCTCCTGACCAAGAACCACTCGTCGGTGATCTTGCGCTTTTCGATCCGGGGCGGCGGTATTCTCGACAAGTGCCGGTTCCTGACCGGCGGCGATGCCGAAGTCGCGATCTGGGAGCGGCTGTGGGGCAAACACGGGGCCGAACAAGCCCACTGGCTCGACTACGATATCCTTCAAGCGCCGCACCATTGCTCGTGGCACAGCCTCAGCTACAACAGCTATTCGACCTATGGCGAGGATGCCGAAGTGTGCGATGACGCGCGCAGTGCGCTCGCACAGACCCGCAAGGGCGCGATCATCGTCGCCAGTTCGAAAACAATTGATCCCGATGATGCAGACCCGCCGAGCGAGCGGGCACAGCGCGAGTATATCTCGATCGTGGACAACAAGAGCGATCGCTTCATTTGTGTCGCCGACATATGGGACGATGAAGAGCGAGCACTTGAATACGAGATCACCTCCGGCGGAATTACCAAAGTCGTGAAGAGCGCGGCCAAGGCAGCGGTTGCAGCGCTCGGGATCGGCGCGACTGCTGCTCAGGCCCGTGCCCACGGCTGATACGGTGGCCGCTGAAGCTGGCACCAATGCCGCAGAGCATCTTCTGCGAGTGGCGTTGGCCCATCCCGAATGCGCTGGCGGCGCGACCATCGCGGCGAAGGTCGGCCGCGGGCGGATCCGGCTCGACATGAACGTCGAGATGCCCCTACACATGAAAGACGATGGCGTCAGTGCCAGCGGTGTTCGGACGTGCGAACCGATCATCCTCGAGCTCCCGCCCGGCTACCCCTGGCAATCGCCCCGCTTCTATTTGCGGGAGGATTTCCCGCGCAGCTTCCCGCATCTGCTTCCTTTTTCGGAGACACCGCGCCCATGTCTCGTTGACGGCGATCAGGACGAATTCTTCCTTCAGTTCGGTCTTGTCGAATACGGCGTTTTTCAGCTGATCGAGCAGTTGGCGGTCTGGCTACGCAAGGCCGCGATCAGCGACCTGATCGATCCGAAGCAGGGCTGGGAGCCGATGCTCCGGCGTGACTTTCGCGACGTTATCGAACTCGACGCGGAAACCGTGCGTAAAGCGGTTACGAAACAGAGCGGCTGGGCGGCGTGGAAGGGCCGGTTCTTTCGTCGCGGCCTTCTATCGAAAACGCTGAATGTTGGCGCCGAAGCATGGGTTTCGACCAAGGGCGAGCGAACGCCTCTCAGGCGCAAGCCGAACGACAAGGGCTTCACGCTAACTCAGCACAATGACGATATTGCGAGCGGCAATACCGTAGTTGGGGTGATCTGGCCGGACAAGAATGCCGATGGCTCACCGCGGATCAGCGCCATCTATTGGCCCGAAGATGTCGATACACTGGACAGGCTGCGTGCGCGTGCCGCAGAATTGGGCTGCGAAAGAGGGTTGAAGGCGTTTCTTTCGAACCTCGAGCGCAGCTTTGAGGGCATGCACCTGGCAGCACCGATTCCAGTCGGCATCGTTCTTTGTGTGCGAAGGCCAGTGCATTTGATTGGCTCGGACTCCGACATCGAACTGCTTCCTTATGTGGTCGAGATACGTGCAGAGCAGAATCGCGTATCGCTCTTTGCGCAAGGCTCTGCCGAACCCGTCGGGCCTGCTGTGCATTATCAGACGCTCACGGCGCCATTGCTGCGGTCTCTTTCGGGGGCGCCGACGCGGCCGGCTTTGGCCATGCTCGGCTGCGGGAGCGTGGGCTCAAAGCTCGCTCTGCATGCGGTGCGCGCGGGCCAGGAGATTGCAGCGGTGAGCGACGAGGCTTCGCTCAGGCCGCACAATATGGCGCGGCATGCCCTCGGCACCGATCACCTGACCAGCAACAAAGCGGAAGCCCTGGCCAAGGAACTCGCGGGATTTGGTCTGAAAGCAGCTGTGCATCGCGGCAATCTCGGATTCGATCTGCGCATCCCCGAATTGCGAAAACAGATCCTGCCCAAGCATGCCGGTGCCGTCATCAATTCGACCGCCTCACTATCTGTCCGTGAGGCGCTGACGGCGGCCGCCGATTCCCGTATGCGGGCTCGGCTGTTTGAGGCGGCGCTGTTCGGACGCGGTCGCGGCGCCTTTCTGCTTGCCGACGGGAAGCAGCACAATCCCAGCCATTGCGACCTCATGGCTGAAATGTACGCGACGCTCGACGGAACGCGCGCGGCAAATTTACTTTTCGATCCTGCGGAAGGCCTAGCGGAGATTCAGATAGGCCAGGGCTGTGGGTCCCTGACGATGAAGGTAGATGATGCCTGCCTCTCATTGATGACGGCGAGCCTTTCGCAAGAAATTCATCGGGCGCTCGACGAGCCAGACGATGCGGGACTGATCGTTGTGGGAACGAAAGAGGAGGATGGCCCAGGAACGGCTTGGACGAGATTCCTCATTCCCGCCTTTGAAACAGTCCCGATTGTCGGCAGCGACGATTGGGAGCTGCGTTTGTCAAAGCGCGTGGCGGAGCGCATCAGGTCCGAGGCGGCGGCTTGTCCGAGCGTTGAGACCGGAGGCGTGATGATCGGACTCACGAGCGCGCGGCTCAAGACCATAACGGTGGTCGACTTGCTCGAAGCGCCCAGTGATAGCCAGCGATCGGCCTCGCTGTTTGTTCTCGGTACTCAAGGACTGCATGCGGCCATTGAGGGTCGGCACGAACGGAGCGGACGGACGCTGTTCGATGTCGGCACCTGGCACAGTCATCTTCAGGACGTCGACCCTTCGCCGACGGACTGGAAGACTGCAGCCGACCTGGCTGCGGAGCGGGCCCCGCCGTCGATCTTGTTGATCAGGACACCAATGCGGTTTTTTGCGATCGTCTCCGGAGAAAAATGACCCATGGCTGAGGGCAAGTCGCTCAAGGAGCAAAATGCATGGCTGATCCGCGCGGCGATGATTGGTCATATTCTCGCCTTCGCCTGGATCGCAGCGGAGCCGCTGCGGTTGCTGTCGATGGATGGGCGTGCCTTTGCGGCTCGGCTTGAAGCTGCAGCGGCGCCCGGCACCGCGGCGCTCGGACTTATCGTCATTGCCTCGCTCTTGCTGCTCGGGATGGTGAAGCCCAACTGGCGCGACAGGATCATGCACTGGCGCTTGCGCGATCCATTGCCCGGCTGCCGCGCCTTCACACAGGTGGGTCCGACAAGCAGCTATGTCGACATGGCCACGCTCGAAGCGAAATATGGTCCCTTGCCGACACCCGGAGACGATCAGAACCGGCTCTTTTACCGAATTTACCGTGACTACCGGGACGATGTCGGAGTCCTGGACGCGCATGGGCGGTATCTCGCGGCCCGCGACATCGGCACGATCACGGCGCTGGTAATGCTGTTCCTGCCTTGGCTGGCCTGGTGGGCATCGGGCGATGCTGGTCGCTCGTTCGTCTATGGATTGGCGTTGGTGGCAGTCTACGCCCTTTGTGTCGTCGCGGCCAAGAACTACAGCTGGCGCATGGTCCAGCATGTCCTCGCGTTGGGTTCTTCGAGGCCGTGAAGCGGTCGACGATCGCCTTATGATCCCTCATCTGCGGCTGTGATACGCCACGGCCATGAATCATCCGCGCAGGCGCGGTAGTTCTCGTCGAGTTGGACCGTCATCAAGCGCAGCGCGGCGAGACGACGGGCCGTGTCCCTGAAATAGTTGACTTCTTCGAGCGTGAGCGGGCGATCGATCACGGCATGTGCGCGGTAGGACAGCCATTTCTTGAGCACCTGAAAACCGCCAATGGTGAAATCCCAGATTTCGCTGGGCACGTTGCGCCAAAACAGCTGACCGTTGAGGAAGATATCCCGGGTCTCTGTGCCGAGCGCGGGCGCGTCTTGAGGATCGGTTAATTCCGTAGCGCTGTAGGGCCGCTCCTCAACCTTGCCCGGACCCGGCATGACTGCGCCGCGCGCGTCGCGGGCGCCCCAGCGGGCCCTCGCTGCGAAATCGTCAAAAGCAGCCGCACCGCCACCGACGCGTTCGAGCACCGCGATTGGTCGCAGGGCTGCGCGAATAGTGCCCGAGGTCACTCCGTCAACGGGACGTGAGGGGTCGAGCAGATCGGCGACACGCCGTCCGATCTGAGCAGAATGTTCGAGCGCGGCCAAGTCGGCTGGCAGCGGTACGCGTGGCCAGTCGTCCAAGATCCCCTCCTCATTCTCCTCCAGCCAGGCAGGCGCGTAGGCGATGGCCAGTGTATGATACCAAAGCGCGTCCATCTGCGGGTGATCCGACGTGAGCCATGAACCGGCACCGATCTCTTCGAGATACTCTCGCGCCCTCGCCGACAGGTTAGGAACGACTTCGCCGCCGTGCAAAGCGAGACCGCCGGCCCCTCCGACGGCATCCTGATATCGCTTGACCAGCAGGGGACGGGCATTGGGATCGAGCAGATGGTCGCCGGGCAGGTCGCTTGTGAAGAAGACGGGGATGCCTTCGTCAGCCTTGCGCGACTGAACGCGTGTGACAATGAACCGGTTGCCGGCGGCTTGCTGGGCCGCAAGGGTTGGGCGTGGTTCGTTCCACAGCGGACGAATGTCGGTGTAGAAGACCCAGCGGCGATCAAAGGGATGCTCCATCATTTGCGTGAAGCGCCCGGCATTGAGGCCGCCGCTCGAGAGAAAGCGTGAGCGGGCGGTGCGCGCGTTGAATCGAGCGGCATCGGCGACAGGTCCGGTGCCTTCGGCGCGCAGCGCATCGAAGGACAAGGCGGGGTCGCCATAGCGCTCGATGCGCGAGCGAATGGTAGCCTCGTCGAGCGCCATCAATGCGCCCCTGCGCTTTTCCAGAAGACCGCTGCCCTCGTCCGAATCCGAGAGCTCCGCGAGGGAAGGCCAGGCGCGGTAGACTGCCAGCGTCATATCGGGCGCGAGCTTGTAGCGGTTATCGGCGGTCGGCTCGGACGGGCTATAGCTTTGAGCGAAGGCTTGCTCATCAAGCGTCAGTGTCGCCTCGAGATCCTGTCGCTTGGCCACCCCCCAGAAGTCGCGGTGAAAGACCGATGCCGATTTGGGCTCGGCGGCATCGCGTCTCACCAGTGTCGCAATCGCGGTCCCGACACGGATGCCTTCGGGATTGAAGTCGGTTGAAAAGACCGAAGGGTCAGGCAGACCTTCTGGTGTCAATTTGCTCGTTTGTCGGCTGTCGCCGTGCATCGCGTCGATGGTGATGTGGTCGAATGCGGTGACCAGCCGCTCGCGCATGACCGTGAACGAGCGGTAGCCGAGATAGGATGCATTGGTGATGTAGCAGACGATGCCCCGGCCGGTGATATCGGCGATCCTGCGCTCGGCGACACGGAAGAAGCGCACGTAGAGTTCGTCGAGATTGAATTTCCGGACGCGCCAGCGCTCGCGCAACCCGACCTTGTATGGCGTCACCAACTCGCCTTCGGGGTCGGGGCTCGTACCGTCGAACGCGGAGTATGGCGGGTTGCCGATGATCACGAGGACCGGGTCCGACTGCTTGACGGTATTGGCGAGGTCGCGCTCGCGTTCGAGTTCCGGAAACGGCAGGTGCGGACCCGCCGCGCCCGGTTCCCAGCCGGTCAGTGCATTGGTGAGATAGATGGCGGCGCGTTCATCGTTTGCATCGTCAAAAGTTGCCCCGACATCGGCGAGGAGCGTTGCCACCTGCCAGTGGGCGATAACGAAGGGCGCAGGAAGAATCTCGAACCCGGCGACGCGGTGCATGGCGGCTTGCTTCAGTTCGGCCCCGAGGGTGGCTCCAACCCCTTTGTCCTCCAAGGTTCGGCGAATGCGGCGTAGGACTTCGATGAGAAACGATCCGGTTCCTGTACAGGGATCGAGAACCCAGACGTTCGGGTCGGCGAGTCCGTCTGCGATGCCGAGTTCAGTGCGAAGCGCTCTGTCGACGCGCTCGACCATGTAGCGCACGACCTCGACCGGCGTGTACCAGACGCCGAGCGCCTTGCGCAACTCGGGGTCGTAGGCGGCGAGGAACGGCTCGTAGAAATGCTGGACGGCTTCGGCCTGATCGAAGCGACCGAAGAAAGTGTCCCGCTCGATGCGATTGAGGGCGTCAGCAGCCCATCCAACGACTTCAACCAAGCCAAGAGCACCGAGTCGGCCAGGTGTCGCAAGCTGCTCGAAAAGCGCTCGGACCGCGGGGACGTGGAGGCTCCAGACAGTGGTCCGCCAGTCAAACGGACTCGGTGAGACACGGGCATGGGACGCCCAGGACGAGAAGAGACCGTAGAACAGCGTCTGAACGAGCGTCGAGCGGAAGAAACGATCGCCCTTGGGGCCAGGTTCGAAATTGAGGCCCAGTGACGCTCCGAGGGCATCGCGAAGCGCAGCGAGGGATGGAAGTCCCGCGCTCATACTGACCCGCGCCAAGCCTTCGCGAGCGTACGAGGCGAGCATCGCTGCGACGTCGCGCGGCTCCGCTAGCGGCGCGCGGCGGCGCAGGGTGCGACGCAGGAACTCGGTGAATGCTAAAGCGACCGACTCGTCTTCGGGTAGTCTGCGCCGACGAGCCCAAGTGAAAAAGGTGGGTGCATCACGGCTGAAACTGAAATGCTCGACAACTTCAACGCCATTTGCGCTGGTCTCGAGCAGTTCAAAGTCACGAAAATTGGTGATCAGGACAAGACCATAGGCCGCGAGATAATTGGCAACCTGCTGGGAGCTTCGTTTGATTGAGAGAGGCGCCGGGATATCGTCCGCTTCGATGACGCCGCGTTCGGGTAGCGGGCCGCCTGCAGTCCAACTGACCGCCTGTCCGCGACTGAACTGCTGTTCCACGAAAAGGCCGAAGTCCGGATAACCGGCGCTTCCGCCCGACATCTGGCTTAGACAGTAGATGTGCGGGTTGAGCTCGGCGCCGATTGTATTGAGCACGCCTTGCAGCGCGCCATAGTAGGAGGTCTCCCCGGCGCCCGCGCCGGTTGCGTGAACGCGCGCAACCTCGCTCAGATAGGCTGCCAGGATCCGATCTTCATCAGTCATGCGCGCGGTGGCTCCAATGGCGCGAGGCAATCAGCCAGGTCGCGCGTTTGTTGGTCGGATTTGGGCTTGTTCTCTCGTCGCAACCGCTCGAGATTGAGCAGCTTCCAGCGCACCGCCGGAAGCTCGGCCAGTTCGGCAGGCAAGCCGATTGCTGCGAAATCCGGTTCAAGAGCGTGAAACCGCAACAGGAAGTCTCGAACATCGCCGGTGCGAACGCGAGTTCCGATCTCCTCGATCAGCCGTCGCCGCGCATCGAGCAGGAGGTCAAGCTCGATCGCCTCAACCGTCATTCCGGCAAACTGCTCGTCATATTGGGCGGCGATATCGAGCAGATGCGGCTGAAGCAGTTCGTGCGCAGGGCGTGGATGGCTAACGAGATAGACGAGGAAGGCGCGGAACAAGTCGTCGCCGATTCCCTCCTGCGCGAGTAAATAATGGATGTCGAACAGATCCCGCGGATGTTGACGATCGAGCGCAGCAGCGATCTTGCCGGCATAGAGGTCGGCGAAGGAGACGAGTTGCACTTCGGCGAACCCGAAGCGCTCTTCGACGGCTTGGCTGACAGCGCGTAGTTCAGGCTCGAACACGGTGCCGCGCAGCACCGGGGAAACTTCGATTTTGATCGTGGCCTGACCTTGGGAAACGACGAGCCGCTTGCCGTCCTCCAACAGCTTTCGCTCGACCTTGAGTTTGAGGCGCGTGGTCAGGCGCTCGGCGATGCGATCGAGACCATCCCGTACGGCGGCCAGTGACGTGTCACGGTCGGCGACCGGCAAGAAAGTGAGGTCGATATCGACCGAGAGCCGCGGCAGGTCCCTGATAAACAGGTTTATGGCAGTGCCGCCCTTGAGCGCGAAGTTGGTCTCACTGGCGAGTTCCGGCAGGACGCGCACCAGGAGCGCCACCTGATCGAGGTAGCGTTCCGAGGTCATGCGACCGGATTGTCCTCGAGGAGCTTTGCCGGGACGGTGATCTGATACTCAGGATCGAGTTTGCCGCCAGGCACGAGCTGTCGCTTGCCCTTGCCCAGATCCACCGAGTCGCGATCGACTCGCCTGCGCCAGGCATGTCCGTGGCGATCGGCGTAGAAGAGGAACAACCGTTTCGCTTTGACGCTGGTACAGGTCTGCAAGAGCCGGGAAAGCAGTGATGGCCGCAGATTGGTCAGTGATTGGAAGATCTCATCGGCATGCTCGAAACCGACAGAACTGGGGATTTCGTCCATCATTTCGATAACGGCGCGTTCTTCGCCCGAGAGACGAAGGAAATGATCCCATGGCTCGAGGATCTTCGGCTCTACTGGCTGCGCACCGAGTCTGCCCGTGCCCAGATCGATGCGGCGCCATTCCAAGCCAAGTCCATCGCCTGAAAACAGGCGTTTGGTGCGCTTCACTATATCCGCCGAGAGTTTGGTGGCATTTAGCCAGGTCGGAGCCGTATGTTTCGGATCATAAAGATAGACTCGGTGTTCGCCGGCAAGTTTTAGGTAGTGGGCGAGCCCGAGCAGCGCGAGGGCGGTCGGCCCTCCGACATGGACACTGGCGCGGTTGAGCTGTTGAGCGGATAGGACCGCCACTTCCCAGCGGATTGTGTCGGAGGAGTCCGCTGCCCCGCGCCGATAAAGGCGCGCTCCCACGCGTTCCAGCAAGCCGCGCTGAACATAGTCGTGGACGAGAGATCGGCTGAGGCCCTGCGAGCGGAGCCAGCCTGTGTCCGCGAGCAATCCCGGCGGGAGCGCCTTGAGCAAGCGGTTTAAGGAGGCGGGTTTTTGTTCGCTCATCGCCGACGGAATCGCAGTTCGGCAAACTGAAAGCAAGAACGAGTTTAGAAGGCGCGAGAATTGTCGGCCGAGCGGCGACGCTTAGCGGGAATCCCGAACCCATCGCTCCAACCGCCCGCAATAGCACTACTGCACGGATGCGGGCGCCGCGTCGATCCCACGGGGCCAGCCTGACTACGCGCGCCACTTGGCTCGTGACAACGACGCGTAGGCTGCGAGTAGCCGCGCCTAGATTCCCATATCGATTGCCCGGGTCTTTTCGCGAGACAGTTCACGCTCGGATGCGCGCCCCGGCTGCTCGTCACGGCCCTTCGACACTCCACTCGCCGCGGCATCTCGCAGGCGTTCGGTCACCTCCAGCGCCGAAGCTTTCTCGCCCTTGTTGCGCGCCACCGCCCCTCCCAGCTTCGCAGCACTGTCCACCACCAGTGTCAGATGATCGCGCAGACGCGTCACGGTGACCAGGAACGTCTTCTGGTTGGAGAGATTGCGCTCGCGGCTGTCCATCACCGCGATGCCCCGGTCGGATGTCAGCCCCTGCGCCATGTGCGCGTTGAGCGCGTAGGCGAGATCGATCCGCTTCAGCATCGGGTCTCCCTCCTTCAGTTGGAGTTGCTCGCCCTTGGAAGTCTCGACCGTCACGCGATCCCGCTCGATCGCAACAACCGTGGCACGGCCGGCGTTGAACAGTCCGCGCCGGTGATCGTTGCGCGTCCAGCGGATCCGATCTCCGCGCTGAACCTCGAGTTCGCGCCGCTCGTAGAGCGTCAGATTGTCATCCTTGCCGGTCTTGCGCATCCGGGCGGGCCTGAACGCATGCTGCCGGCCGCGCTCGTCCTCAAGACGAACTATGCCTTTCACCTCATCGACGCCGCGGACAGCATACTCGCCGCGCCTGAGCGCCAGAGTACGCTCGGCCTCAGCGACCTCGAGCACCATGCCGGGCCGGTAGGCGGCGAGGTAGCGCAATTCCTCGCGGGTGAAGTTCACGCGGTCGAGCACCTCGAGTGCGATCTTCTCCGGGCCGATTTCCCCGTTCGCTTGCAGGCCGCGTTGGACTGCTTCGTTGACCGCAGAGCGAATCCTGCGGCCTGAGGCATAGATGGCGGTGAGCTCGCGCTCAGAGGGCGGCAACGAGAGCCAGCGTTCCGCCGCGACGATCGCTCCATCGCCTCCGGCTTCAATGGTGTGCCCTTTGAGGTGGTCCAGCGCCGATCGCACGAGGCCTGCCTGCGCGGCCGCCTGCGCTTGCCGCAGAACGGGGTCGCGGCCGCGAAGGTTAGCGTTCATCTCTGCCTTGGCTACGCCCCCCTGCTGAAGCAGCGCAAAAGGCTTGCCGGCATCGACCGCGCCTAATTGCTTGCGGTCACCCATCAGGACCAGGCGATGGACGCCGGCCAAATTGGCGATGCGGATCAGCTGTTCCTTGTCGGCGTTCGAGACCATCGAGGCCTCGTCGAGCACCAGGACATGGTTCTTCAAGGCCGCCTTTGCCTCGGACAGATTGGCGCCAACTCCAGGCTCGTCGATCAGCTTGCGCCAGTCCTTGAGGAAGCGGGCGAGCGTCTGCGAGCGGATGCCCGTGTCGCTTTCGAGCATCTGCACCAGCGTGTTCTGCACCGCGAGCCCGATCACCGGATGGCCTTCTTCGCGCAGCACTTCGGCGACCGGCTTGAGCACGCTCGACTTGCCGGCACCCGCAACGCCCTGGATGGCGATCATGCGGTCGGCTGAGGACAGGATGAGCCGCGCGGCACCGAGCTGCCCCTCATTGAGCTTGAACCCGTGGTTGATCTCGGCCGAAGCCTGCACGCGGCTTTCCGCTTCGTCACCTGCAATGCCGGGCTTGATCGCGCCTTTGCCTTCGGAGGCCCAGGCAAGGATGCGCGTCTCGACTTCAACCGCCTCGCGGCTTGCGACCCAGCCCCTGTGCTCGCCAGCCCCCTCCAGAAGATGTCTCGAGCGAACCAGCGAGCGGACGGCGCTTTCGACGTGGGAGATGGTCGTCGGCAGCCCGAAGTCGAGCGCCGCCTTGTAAAGCGCCTCGCGCTCGAACCCGGCCTCGCGCTGCGAGAGATGGCGCACGCCCGAGGCAACAGCCTGCGCTGCCGCGATAGCTTCGGGACCTTTCTTCAAGACATGGCTCGGCACCAACGGGTCGGGCTCTTCGCGCGAAATGCGCGCGGCAAACTCCCGCAGACGTGCGACACCGCGCTCGACCAGCGTGGTCGGGCGCGCGGCCTCGCGCTCCTGACGCGTGGCGCGCAGATGCGAGGCTTCGACCAGCGGCTCGAGGTCGAGACCGATATCCTTCGCCGCCTGATCCCAGCCTACGGCGAGCGCGCCGCGATCCTCGATAGCCCCCTTCGCCGAACGGGTGGCCAACGCGGCAATCCGCCCCGCCTCCAGTCCCGAGCCGCGCCGCGCATCGAGCACTTCTTGGCGCCGCGTCGAGAACACCATCAGCTGCTCGCGGCTGATCCCGCGCGCTTCGAAATTGCCGTGCTTGAGCGCCGGGCCGGTCTCATAGCCGAGCTTCTCGACGCTCGTGCGAAAGCGCGCCATCGCGATCGAATTGAGGAGCGTGTTCAACGACCACAGCCGGTCGTTCTTGAGCGTGCGCCACACTCCGTCGGGCCCGCGGGTCACATTGGCGACGACCGCATGAAAATGCAGGTTGGGCTCCTGGTTGCGGTTGGTGTCGTGCTGGAACAGACCGATGGCAAGGTTGCCGGTGGCGACCGTGCGCACCTGCCCCTTCTCGACTAGCCTGGTTTCGGCAGCGTTCTTTTCCGCCCAGGCGAGCGTCTCGATGACCGCTTCGCGATAGGCTTCGACGATCCGCTCGTCCTTGCCGAGGAGAGCCAGCATCGACCAGCTCTTGGGCAGCGAAAAGGTAAGGTCGGTGCCCGGCCGATGCCACTGGCCGGGATTGCCGACGTTCGATCCGTCGGGCAGCTCGCCGCGTAGCAGCGCGTCGAAAGCTTTGGTCTCGACGCGGCCCTTCAGGACCAGCAGATCGGCGCCCTTGCCGAGCCACTGACCCGAACGATCGGCATCGGCCCTGGCGTAGTAGTTGTCGGCGGCGAAGTAGCTCGCCGCGGCCGACGGCGAGCGAACGTTGGCGACAGAAAGCATTGGCTGCGAATCCCACCGTCCCCTCCACGCCTCCCGCTCAAGCGATCAGATGTCCGGGTCGATATCGCCCATGTCGCGCTCCTGCTGGTCGCGCGCGGCGCCTCCCAGCAGCGCGCGCTGCTGATCCTCCTGCTGCCGCCGATCGGCACGGTTGCGTTCGCGGGCCGCATCCTGCGCGGCTTGCGAATCGGGCGCATCGGAGCGTGACGGCTTGTCGGTCGGGTTGGCACGTTCCCGCGGGCTCTCGTTGGCTTCGCCGAGCGGCAATTCGGGCTGGGCGTGATGGCCGCGCTCCGCCTGCTGGGCCGGGCGAGACGCAAGCCGCGCATCAGCTGCCGGGCCGCTTGGCGAAGGCCGTTTGTCCAGGACACGACCGCGAGGCTTGCCAGCTTTCGAGACCTCCGACCGGGCCGCTCTCCCGCTCCGCGAGTTGACATTTTGTCGCTCCGAGGTGGGCCGCTCCTTGCGCGCCAGACGGCGCGGCTCGCCTTCCTCGTCTTCGCCTTCCGCAGGGTCGTCGCTTCCCTCACGGACCTCCGCTAGGCCCGTTTCGCTGGCACGTGCTGCGCCGCTTCGCGATGGCATCTCACGCGCGATGAAACCTTCGGCGACCCGTGGCCACTCGCGCGGTGTCAGCGTAACCGGCGCTGCCGGAAATCCATCCGGGAACTTGATGAAGCCCGAGAGGCTGGGAAGCTCCATGAACTCGTCGGGCAGGAGCAGCGGAACGACCTGCCGACGGGGTGTCAGGCTGACCGCATCGCGAGCGTTGTTATAGCCATAGCTGTAGCCTTCTTCCATTTCGCGGACCTCGCGGTGTCCGACCACATCGGAGCACCAGGTCGCGGTTTCGCGGTCTGCCGTTGCGAGAATCAGCTTGGTTCTGGCGAGCGAGGAAAGGGTCATCGCCATGTTCTCGCCGTAGACCTCCTTGAGCTTGGCGAAGGCATGCACGCCGGTGACGATCGCGCCGCCGAAGTTGCGCGCGGTCTGCAGCCCCTTCTCTAGTGACGGCAGGCGGTGCAGCGCTCCGAGTTCGTCGATCAGAAACCACAGTTTGAGGTCGCGCGTGCGCCGCCCGGTCATCAGCGTGTTGATCGCGGTATCGAGCCACAAAGTGAGCAACTGCGAGAGCACACTCATGTCGACGTAGCGCGCCGAAAGGAACAGCAGCGAGCCCGGTTCGCATGTTCCCCTGACCCAGCGGCGGATCGAAAACGGCTCCCCCTGCGATGGCAGCATCTGCATCGCCTTGGCGTTGACGTTGAACACCGCGCGCACCGATTCCGCCATCTTGGCGGCGCTTGGCGTGGTGATCGGCCCGGCCATCGTGTCTTCGAGCAGCTTGTGCAGATCGGACAGATCGGCGTTCATGAGTTCGTCGGCGAGCGCCTGGTTGCTGCCCCGTCCTTGCTCGGCGAGCTTGATGCAGGTCTCGACGAACATGGTGCGCGCCGCGAGCACCCAGAACTGCTCCGAGCCGCCCCCGTCGTGGGGCACGAGCGATTCAGCGGCGGAATGGAATTCGGCCCGCGAGGCGCAGTCGTTGAACACGCTCCAACTCGGGCAGCGAGCATCGAGCGGGTTGAGAATGACGTCCCGGTCCGCTTCGTAGAAGGTCTCGATGAATGCCCCTGTGAGATCGAATATCACCGCGCGCTCGCCTCGCTCGCGGATCTCGGCGACGAGATCGGTGAGCGCCACCGTCTTGCCGGTGCCGGTGGTCCCGACAAGCATCGCGTGGCTCTGCTCGCGGCGCCACGGCCAGCTCACGCCGCCGAGATGCGCGGGGGTGTAGAGCCCCGCTTCGCGCAATGATGCGCGACCGGCCAGACGCCATGCCCAACCCATTTCGCTGCCATATTCGCGCGCCCGTTCGCGGGCGTTGTGGCGGGCGATGTCGCGCTCCAGTTCGGGCAGCGTTGCGAGCGACGAGCCGCGCACATGCTTCTTCTGTTTCGAGCGCTCGCCGAATCTTTCGGCAATCCACCAGAAGGCGATGAGCAGCGGGACGAGGACCAGGCTTGCAACCAAGAACGTGCTCCGGAGGGCCTCCCCGAATGCGGCGACCGCGGCGCGCATCGGCGGGTACTGGGTGACGACCGACATAGGAAAGGCAGCGGTCTCGCCGTTGCCCAGTTTGAGGTGCACGAGCTTGGCGGGATCGAACTCCATGAAACCGTAGGCGGAGGCGTAGAGATGCATCCACAGAAGATAGACCTCTTGCTCGCTGAGCGAGGATTGAACCTCCCACCAGCCAAGACCGAGAATGACGAGCACGGTGACAAGCAGCGGACCCTTGAGGCCCGCCGCAAACATGAAGCCGAAGTGGCCCAGCAGCTGGCTACCGCGGGTGAAGTTGACCAGATTATGCTTCATGCTCGCCTCCCTTGCCGGAAGCCGGAATGAGACCGAGCCGCTCGAGCCGGCGGTGATAGGCAGCCAGCGTGCGCTCCCTCAGAGTCTCGTCGGAGTGGTGGGTTAGCAGCGCGTCGAGCGCGACTGTGGCGAACACCCGCTGCCGCTCCGGATCGGCCCCGGTGGGGCGCAGGAGCGCATCGTTGTCGCGGGTCCAGGCGGCGACCAGCAGGTCGCGCACGACGATGCTGACGCTGACCTGCTTGAGGCGCGCCTGCGCCCTGATCCAGTCCGCGATTAGCGGCGGAACATAGCTCTGCAGACTTTGATGACGTTGCACTTGTCCAAGCTCCTTGAACGATAAGGAACCTGGTTCACCCTGCGGAAGGCGAGGATCAGACTAAATCACGGGCAGCCTGTAGGAAAACGGAAAGTTCGCCCATCTGTTCAAGGCCTTATGGCAGAGTAATTTACGCGCAAATTGCGAATCCGCTTCATGCATCACCGGCAAATCAGTTGCTGCATCTCGCGAAATCGA
>CAZHWG010000002.1:0-21601 GCA_964535925.1 uncultured Sphingorhabdus sp. | reverse complement strand
GGAGCATTACGCCTGGACGCTCGGGCTGACGCGGATGATCTCGGCGGTGTTCCGGCGCGGCGGCGACGTGTCGTTTGTCGCCGACGAGCTCAAGGCGGTGTTCGATCCGCGCGGCGGCGCGTGGATGCGTGGCCGCTACGTGCCCTCGGTACTCGCCGCGATCGGCGATGTCGTCGAACGGCATCTCTCGCCCGATCGCGCGGCCAGGGCGACGCCCGACAAGGCTATAGTCGCGGCGGGAGTCCCGCAAAAATCGTGCAGTTCGTGCGGCGCGCCGGCGGTGATCCGGGTCGAGGGCTGCGACAAGTGTCTCGACTGCGGCTATTCGAAATGCGGCTGAGCTAAGGCCTGTCCGCCGGCGAAAGCGGTCAGACCGCGGCGACGTGCCTGGCGCCGCTATCGGCAAGGTACGCGTCGAACGCCGCGGCGACGAAGCGGACCAGCGGCCGGGCCTCGTCGCGGACGGCGATCGCGGTGCCGTCGCGTTCGATCAGCCCGTCTTCGACCAGCGCTTCAAGATCGAGCGTTGCAAGCAGTCGGCCAGGGTCGGCATCGAACGCGGCGCAGCTCGTCGCGATATCGACGCGGTGGTCGCACATCAGCCGCTCGATGATCGCCCCGCGCAGCCGGTCGTCCTGGCTCATCGCATAGCCGCGCGCGACCGGCAGGCGATCCTCGGCGATCGCCTTCTGGTAATCCGAAATGCGCACCGCGTTCTGGACATAGCCGCCCGGCAGCCGTCCGATCGCCGACGAGCCGAGACCGATCAGCACCGGCGCGCCGTCGGTCGTATAGCCCTGGAAATTGCGGTGCAGCGTGCCCGTGGCGGCGGCGCGCGCCATTGCGTCGTCGGGCCGGGCGAAATGGTCGAGGCCGATCTGGACATAGCCCGCCCCGGTGAGCGCATCGGCGATCGCCTGCGATTGCGCCAGCCGCTCCCCGGTATCGGGCAGCGCGGCGGGGTCGATCTTGCGCTGGTGCAGCTTGAAATGCGGCACATGGGCATAGCCGAACACCGACAACCGGTCGGGCGCGAGGCGCAGCGCCTGCTCGACCGTGTCGCGGCACGAGGCGACGCTCTGGTGCGGCAATCCGTAGATCAGGTCGAGGCTGATGCTGTCGATCCCGGCGGCGCGCAGGTCGCCCACCGCGCGGGCGGTGGTGTCGAAACTCTGGACGCGGTTGATCGCCTGCTGGACCTGCGGGTCGAAACTCTGGACGCCGAGACTCGCGCGGTTGATTCCCGATTGCGCGAGCGCATCGACCATTTCGGCCGTCAGCGTGCGCGGGTCGATCTCGATCGCCAGTTCGGCGTCGGGCAGGAAATCGAACCGCTCGCGCAGGTGTGCCATCAGCGCGATCATCTCGTCGCCGCGCATCAGCGTCGGCGTGCCGCCGCCGAAGTGCAGGTGGCACAGCGGCATCCGCGCCGACAGCGCCGCGGTGACGAGATCGACCTCGTGGTGGAGCGAGTCGAGATAGCGCGTCACCGGCGCCTCGCGCGCGCTGACCGTCGTGTTGCAACCGCAATACCAGCACATCGCGCGGCAGAACGGGACGTGGAGATACAGCGACAGCCCTGTTCCCGCCGCCACCGCGCCCAGCCAGCCGCGATAGTCGCCTTCGCCCACTTCGGGCGAGAAGCTCGGCGCGGTCGGATAGCTGGTATAACGCGGCACCGCGCGGGCACCGTAGCGGGCGAGGGTTTCGGGCTTCATGCGCCGATCCTCTAAAACCGCGTTTGGGCAAAATCATTGATGCAGATCACCGATGCGGCCAGTATATCGGTTAGCCCGATCCCCAGCGAGACGATTTCTACGGGAGGTGCGGCCGGATGAACCAGACGGGCGCTGGCCAGGATAATCCGATGATCGACGGCTTCGGCCGCCGGATCGACTATGTCCGCATCTCGGTCACCGATCGCTGCGACCTGCGCTGCCGCTATTGCATGGCCGAAAAGATGAGCTTCATGCCGCGGCGCGACCTGATGACGCTCGAAGAGATCGTCGCGCTGGCCGATATCTTCATCGCGCGCGGCGTACGGCGTATCCGCCTGACCGGAGGCGAGCCGCTGGTCCGGCGCGGGATCGGGCAACTGGTCGGCTGGCTCGGCGAACGCCTTGGCCGTGGGCTCGACGAGCTGACGATGACGACCAACGGGACGCTGCTCGATCGCCATGCCGATGCGCTGGCCGATGCCGGGGTCGCGCGGATCAACGTCAGCCTCGATACGCTCGACCCCGACCGCTATCGCCACCTGACGCGCGGCGGCGACATCGACGCGGTGTTGCGCGGCATCGCCGCGGCCGACCGCGCGGGCGTCGCGATCAAGATCAACACCGTCGCGCTCGCCGGGGTCAACGAAGGCGAAATCGCCGAGATGGTGCGCTGGTGCGCTGGCCGCGGTCACGAACTGACGCTGATCGAGACGATGCCGTTGGGCGAGGTCGAGCAGGACCGGACCGAATATTATCTGCCGCTCGATCGCGTGCGGCGCGATCTCGCCAGGCGCTTCGAGATGATCCCCTCGCTGCACCGCACCGGCGGCCCGGCGCGCTACGAAGAGCTGCCCGAAATCGGGATGCGCGTCGGCTTCATCACGCCGCTGAGCGAGAATTTCTGCGCCGGGTGCAACCGCATCCGCGTCGCCGCGACGGGCACCGTTTACGGCTGTCTCGGCCATGACCAGAAGGTCGAGCTGCGCGAGGCGCTGCGCGACGGCGGCGGCCCGGCCGTCGATGCGCTGCTCGATCGGCTGCTCGCGGGCAAGCCGCGCCGCCACCAGTTCGACCTCGCCCAGGCCGCGCCTGCGGTGCCGCGCCACATGAGCGTGACGGGCGGCTGAGATGGAAATGATTTCGATCAACCGATCGCCGGGCGCGCTGTGACACGACAGCATCGCGAATGACCGGCAACGGTTAGCCAGGGGAGCGAATGATGGCAGAGGCAATGGGCGCGAAAGCCGCGGATGGTGCCAACCGGGTGTTGGGGATCAGCACCTTCGCTTTTACCATCTGTTTTGCGGTGTGGACGATCTTCTCGATCATCGGCATCCAGATCAAGGCCGACCTCGGCCTGTCCGATACCGAATTCGGCCTGCTCGTCGGCACGCCGATCCTGACCGGCTCGTTGAGTCGCATTTTTCTCGGCATCTGGACCGACCAATATGGCGGGCGCATCGTCTATACGCTGACGATGCTTGCGGCGGCGGCGGCGACATTCCTGCTGTCGGCGGCGACGACCTATCCGATGCTGCTGCTGGCGGCGCTCGGCGTCGGTCTCGCGGGCGGCAGCTTCGCGGTCGGCATCGCCTATGTCTCCAAATTCTATCCCAAGGAAAAACAGGGCACCGCGCTCGGCATTTTCGGCGCGGGCAATATCGGCGCCGCGGTGACCAAGATCTTCGCGCCGATCGTGCTCGTCGCGGCCGGCTGGACGATGGTCGCACAGGTCTGGGCGCTGGTCCTTGTCGGCACCGCGATCTTCTTCTGGTTCACCACCACGGACGATCCCGAATATGCCGCGCGCAAGGCTCGGGGCGAAAAGCCGCAATCGGCGCTGATGCAACTCGAACCGCTGAGGAATCAGCAGGTCTGGCGCTTCTCGCTGTATTATTTCTTCGTCTTTGGCGCGTTCGTCGCGCTGGCGCTGTGGCTGCCGCATTACCTGATCGACGTCTATGCACTCGATATCAGGACCGCCGGCCTGCTCGCCGCGGCCTATTCGATCCCGGCCAGCCTGTTCCGCGCCTATGGCGGCCACCTGTCCGACCGTTTCGGCGCGCGCAAGGTGATGTACGTGACCTTCGCGGTGTCGCTCGTCGCGCTGTTCATGCTGTCCTATCCGAAGACCGATTACATCATCCACGGCATTCGCGGCCCGATCACCTTCTCGACCGAAATGGGGCTCGTCCCCTTCGTCGTGACGATCTTCATCCTCGGGTTCTTCATGTCGCTCGGCAAGGCGGCGGTGTTCAAGCATATCCCCGTTTACTATCCCAAGAACGTCGGCTCGGTCGGCGGGTTGGTCGGCATGATCGGCGGGCTTGGCGGTTTCGTCCTGCCGATTGCGTTTGGCGCGATGAACGACCTCACCGGCATCTGGACCAGCTGCTTCATGCTGCTCTTCCTGATCGTCGCGGTGGCGCTTGGCTGGATGCACTTCTCGGTGCGCCAGATGGAACAGCGCGCAGTCGGCAAGGAGCTTGGCGACCTGCCCGAATTCCCCGAGATGCAGGGGATCCACGAACCCACGAAGCACACGGCCGCGGCGAGCAAGGAGCTCGTCGACTGGCGGCCCGAGGACGATGCGTTCTGGACCGAAAAGGGGGCGAAGATCGCCCGCCGCAATCTGTGGATTTCGATCCCGTGCCTGTTGCTCGCTTTCTCGGTGTGGATGGTCTGGTCGGTGGTCGTCGCCAAGCTGCCCGCGATCGGTTTCGACTATTCGACCGACCAGCTGTTCTGGCTGGCGGCGCTGCCCGGCCTGTCGGGCGCGACCTTGCGCATCTTCTACAGCTTCATGGTACCGATCTTCGGCGGGCGGCTGTGGACGACCTTCTCGACGCTGTCGCTGGCGATCCCGGCCTTCGGTATCGGCTATGCGGTCCAGAATCCCGAAACGCCCTATCTGATCTTCCTCGTGCTGGCGCTGCTCTGCGGTCTTGGCGGCGGCAATTTCGCCTCGTCGATGGCCAATATCAGCTTCTTCTTCCCCAAGCGGCAAAAGGGCAATGCGCTCGCGCTCAACGCCGGGCTCGGCAACGCCGGCGTATCGGTGATGCAGTTCCTCGTGCCGATCGTCATCACGATGAGCGTGTTCGGCGCGATCGGCGGCGATCCGCAACCCGTCGCGGGCGGCGAACCGCTGTGGATCCAGAATGCCGGCTTCATCTGGATACCGTTCATCCTGCTCAGCACCGTGCTGGCGTGGTTCGGGATGAACGATATCGCCTCGGCCAAGGCGAGTTTCGCCGACCAGGCGGTGATCTTCCAGCGCAAGCACAACTGGATCATGTGCATCCTCTACACCGGCACCTTCGGCTCGTTCATCGGCTATTCGGCGGGCTTCCCGCTGTTGTCGAAGATTGCCTTCCCCGAAGTCGACAGCCTGAAATACGTCTTCCTCGGACCGTTGGTCGGGGCCGTATCGCGCGCCGCGACCGGCTGGGTTTCGGACAAATGGGGTGGCGCGCGGGTTACCTTCTGGACCTTCCTCGTGATGATCGCCGCGGTCGCCGGCGTGCTCTATTTCCTCGGCGCGAAGGATCAGCCGGGCGCGTTCTGGGGCTTCTTCGCAATGTTCATGCTGCTGTTCTTCGCGACCGGCGTGGGCAATGCCTCGACCTTCCAGATGATCCCCGTCATCATGCGCAAGGAACTCGCGCGCTTGATGCCGGGCGAACCGGTCGAGGTCCAGCTGCGCAATTCCGAAAAGGAATCGGCGGCGATCATCGGCTTTACCTCGGCGATCGCGGCCTATGGCGCGTTCTTCATCCCCAAATCCTACGGCACGTCGATCTCGATGACCGGTGCGCCCAACGGGGCCTTGTGGGGCTTCCTGCTCTTCTATGCGCTGTGCGCGGCCATCACCTGGTGGGTCTATTCCCGCCCGGGCGGCATGCTCCACGCCATCGAGCGCAGCCGCGAAGAGCCGATCATTTCCCCAGCCAAACTCCAGACCGCCTGACAGGAGCGTTTTTGCGATGAGTCATTTCCTCGACCGCCTGACCTTCTTCCGCCGCAGCCAGGAGACGTTTTCGGACGGACACGGCATCACCACCGACGAGGCGCGCGAGTGGGAGGACGCCTATCGCAAGCGCTGGGCGGCGGACAAGATCGTCCGCTCGACCCACGGCGTCAATTGCACCGGCTCGTGCTCGTGGAAGATCTACGTCAAGGGCGGCATCGTTACCTGGGAAACGCAGCAGACCGACTATCCGCGCACGCGCCCCGATCTGCCCAACCACGAACCGCGCGGCTGCCCGCGCGGGGCGAGCTACAGCTGGTATCTCTATTCGGGCACGCGGATCAAATATCCGCTCGTCCGGGCGCGGATGATCCGCCACTGGCGTGAAGCGCGCAAGACGATGGCGCCGGTCGCGGCGTGGAAGGCGATCTCGTCCGATCCCGTCAAGCGCCACGACTGGGTCTCGCGGCGCGGCCGCGGCGGCTTCGTTCGCGTCGGCTGGGACGAGGTGGCCGAACTGATCGCGGCGGCCAATGCACATACGATCAAGGAATATGGCCCCGACCGGATTGCCGGCTTCTCGCCGATCCCGGCGATGTCGATGATCAGCTATGCCGCGGGCAGCCGCTATCTGTCGCTGATCGGCGGCAACCTGCTGAGCTTCTACGACTGGTATTGCGACCTGCCGCCGTCGAGCCCGCAGACCTGGGGCGAACAGACCGACGTTCCCGAAAGCGCCGACTGGTACAATGCCGGCTTCCTGCTCGTCTGGGGATCGAACGTCCCGATGACGCGGACCCCCGATGCGCATTTCTATTCCGAGGTGCGCTATCGCGGCGCGAAAAGCGTCGTCATCGCTCCCGATTACAACGAAGCGGCCAAATTCTCCGACATGTGGCTGCACCCCAAGCAGGGCACCGATGCGGCGCTCGCATTGGCCTTCGGCCATGTCGTGCTGCGCGAATTCCATATCGATCGCAAATGCGAATATTTCGACGATTACACGCGCAAATACACCGATTTCCCGCTGCTCGTGAAACTGGTCGAGCGCGACGGCGCATTCGTCCCCGACCGGCTGATGCGCTCCGCCGATTTCAAGAACGGGCTCGGCGAAAAGAACAATCCCGACTGGAAGGCGGTCGCCTTTGACGAGCTCACCGGCAAGATCGTCGTGCCGACCGGCTCGGCCGGTCACCGCTGGGGCGATGCCGGCAAGTGGAACCTCGAAGAGAAGGACGGCAAGGGCAGCGACGTCCGCCTGCGCAAGACCTTCGCCGACGACCATGACGGCATAGAATCGGTCGCCTTTCCCTATTTCGGCGGCGACGCGCCGCATGATTTCGTCGCCACCGGGCATGACAATATCCTCCACCGCAACCTGCCGGTGAAACGCGTCACGCTCGCCGACGGCAGCACCGTCGCGGTGGCCACGGTGTTCGATCTGTATTGTGCCAATTACGGGCTCGATCGCGGCTTCGGCGGCGCCAATGTCGCGACCGATTACAACGACGACATCCCGTTTACCCCGGGCTGGGCCGAAAAGATCACCGGCGTGCCGCGCGAAGCGATCATCCAGACCGCCCGCGAGTTCGCCGAGACCGCGGAAAAGACCAACGGCCGTTCGATGGTCATCCTCGGCGCCGGTCTCAACCACTGGTACCATATGGACATGAGCTATCGCGGCATCATGTCGCTGCTCATCATGTGCGGCTGCATCGGCCAGTCGGGCGGCGGCTGGGCGCATTATGTCGGCCAGGAAAAACTGCGTCCGGTGACCGGCTGGCAACCGCTCGCCTTCGGCCTCGACTGGACGCGCCCGCCGCGCCAGATGAACGGCACGAGCTTCTTCTACGCGCATACCGACCAGTGGCGCTACGAATCGCTCAGAATGTCCGAAATCCTCTCGCCGCTCGCGCCAAAGGGCGACTGGTCGGGGGCAATGATCGACTATAACGTCAAGGCCGAGCGGATGGGCTGGCTGCCTTCGGCCCCGCAGCTCGAGATGAACCCGCTCGAACTGGGCCGCGAGCTGCATGAATCGGGGGCCGATCCCGGCCAGACCGTCGCCGCCCGGTTCAAGGACGGCTCGCTCAAGCCGTCGTGCCTCGATCCCGATAATCCGGTCAACTGGCCGCGCAACATGTTCTTCTGGCGCTCGAACGTCCTCGGCGCGAGCGGCAAGGGGCACGAGTATTTCCTCAAGCACCTCGTCGGCTCGATGCACGGCGTCGTCGGCACCGATGACGAAAGTGCGGGCCACGATCGCCCGCAGGACGTCAAATGGCGCGAAGAGGCGCCGGTCGGCAAGCTCGACCTGATGGTCAATATCGATTTTCGCATGTCGACCACCAGCATCTATTCGGACGTCGTCCTGCCGACCGCGACCTGGTACGAAAAGTTCGATCTCAACACGTCGGACATGCACCCCTTCATCCACCCGTTGCAGGCGGCGGTCGATCCGGCATGGGAGACGCGCAGCGACTGGCAGATCTTCCGCACCATCGCCAAGAAGTTCAGCGAGATCGCGCCCGAAGTGCTCGGCGTCGAACATGACGTGGTGCTCAGCCCGATCCTGCACGACACCCCGGGCGAAATGGCCCAGGCCTACGAGCCGAAGGACTGGCTCAAGGGCGAATGCGAACCGATCCCCGGCCAGACGATGGCGTCGGTGACGCTGGTCGAGCGCAACTATCCCGAAACCTTCGCGCGCTTCACCTCGCTCGGACCGCTGCTCGAAAAGTTCGGCAATGGCGGCAAGGGACTGAACTGGAATACCGACCACGAGATCGCCTTGCTCGGCGAGCTCAACGGCACCGTCCTCGACGGGCCGACCGCGGGCCGGCCCAGGATCGACAGCGATATCGAGGCCTGCGAGATGATCCTGATGCTCGCGCCCGAAACCAACGGCGAAGTCGCGGTCAAGGCATGGGAGGCGCTCGAAAAGGCGACCGGGCGCAACCACGTCCATCTCGCCGAGGGCAAGGAAGAGGAGAAGATCCGTTTTCGCGATGTCGCCGCGCAACCGCGCAAGATCATCTCGTCGCCGATCTGGTCGGGCCTCGAAAGCGACAAGGTTTGCTACAATGCCGGCTACACCAACGTCCACGAACTGATCCCGTGGCGCACGCTGACCGGGCGGCAGCAGCTTTACCAGGACCATCACTGGATGCGCGCCTTTGGCGAAGGCTTCGCGACGTGGCGCCCTCCGATCGACACCAAGACGGTGCTCCAGGTGCTCGGCAAGCTGCCCAACGGCAATCCCGAGATCCAGCTCAACATCCTCACCCCGCACCAGAAATGGGGCATCCATTCGACCTATGCCGAAAACCTCATCATGCTCAGCCTCAACCGTGGCGGCCCCGCGGTCTGGCTCAGCGAGGACGATGCCAAGCGGGCGGGAATCGAGGACAACGACTGGATCGAGGTGTTCAACGTCAACGGCGCGCTGACCGCGCGGGCGATCGTTTCGCAACGCATCATGCCGGGATCGGCGCTGATGTATCACGCGCAGGAGAAGCTGGTGAACACCGTGGGCTCGGAAATCACCGGCCAGCGCGGCGGCATCCACAACAGCGTCACGCGCATCAACATGAAGCCGACGCACATGATCGGCGGCTATGTCCAGCTCGCCTACGGGTTCAATTATTACGGTACCGTCGGCGCCAACCGCGACGAATTCGTCGTCGTCCGCAAGATGAACACCGTCAACTGGTTCGACAAGGCGGCGATGGACGACAGCGTGCCGCCCGCCGAAGAGCGTATCGAGGAGTCGGCGAAATGAAAGTGCGTGCCCAGGTCGCGATGGTCCTCAACCTCGACAAATGCATCGGCTGCCATACCTGTTCGGTAACCTGCAAGAACGTCTGGACCAACCGCGAGGGCGTCGAATACGCCTGGTTCAACAATGTCGAGACCAAGCCCGGCATCGGCTATCCCAAGGACTGGGAGAACCAGGATCGCTGGAAGGGCGGCTGGGTCCGCCGCAAGAACGGCAAGATCGTCCCGCGCCAGGGGTCGAAATGGCGGATATTGTCGAAGATCTTCGCCAATCCGCATTTGCCCGAGATCGACGATTTCTACGAGCCCTACACCTTCGATTACGACTGGCTGCAGTCGGCGCCCGAGTTGCAGGCGCAGCCGACCGCGCGCCCGCGTTCGCTGATCACCGGCCAGACGCTCGAGAAGATCGAATGGTCGGGCAACTGGGAAGACATGCTCGGCGGCGAGTTCGAGAAACGATCGCACGACAGCAATTTCGACGGCGTCGAGAAGGAGATTTACGGCGAGTTCGAAAAGACCTTCATGATGTACCTGCCGAGGCTGTGCGAACACTGCCTCAACCCGACCTGTCTCGCCTCGTGCCCGTCGGGCGCGATCTACAAGCGCGAGGAGGACGGCATCGTCCTGATCGATCAGGACAAGTGCCGCGGCTGGCGGATGTGCGTGTCGGGCTGTCCGTACAAGAAGATCTATTACAACTGGTCGACCGGCAAGTCGGAGAAATGCATCTTCTGCTACCCGCGGATCGAGACCGGCCAGCCGACCGTCTGTGCCGAAACCTGCGTCGGGCGGATCCGCTATCTCGGCGTGATCCTCTACGACGCCGACAGGATTGAGGAGGCCGCCTCGACCGAGGATCCGCAGGATCTTTACGAGGCGCAGCTCGGCGTCTTTCTCGACCCGCACGATCCGGCGGTCCAGAAGGCGGCGCGCGAAGAGGGTATTTCCGATCAGTGGCTCGATGCCGCGATCCGCTCGCCGGTCTACAAGATGGCGATGGAATGGAAGATCGCGTTCCCGCTCCACCCCGAATACCGCACGCTGCCGATGGTCTGGTACGTACCGCCGCTGTCGCCGATCCAGTCGGCGGCCGAAGCGGGCAAGATGGCGATCAAGGACAACATGCCCGACGTCCGCAGCTTGCGCATTCCGGTCAAGTATCTCGCCAACCTGCTGACCGCGGGCAAGGAGGAACCGATCGTCTCGGCGCTCGAACGGATGCTCGCGATGCGCGCCTATATGCGCGCCAAGTCGGTCGATGGCCGGATCGACGAAAGCATCGTCGAACGCGTCGGGCTGACGCGCGAAACGGTCGAGGACATGTACAAGATCATGGCGCTGGCGGCGTATGAAGATCGCTACGTCATCCCCACCGCGCGGCGCGAATGGGACGAGGATGCCTATGTCCTGCGCGGCTCGTCGGGTTTCGGCTTCAACGAAGGCACGCAGGGCAGGACCAAGACCAACCTGTTCGGGGCGAAGAAACCGGGCGCGGTCAACGTCAAGGAGGCACCGCGATGAAACTCACCCTGCGCGGCCTTGCCGCCCTGCTCAGTTACCCGTCGGCCGAAATCGGCCAGCATATTGCCGAAATCCGCTCGGCCTTTGCCGAGGAAGGCGCGCTGTCTCGCGCCGAACGGCGCCGGCTGGAACCGCTGCTCGATGCGCTGGAGACCGGCGACGAGCTCGATCTCCAGGCCGGTTATAGCGAGCTGTTCGATCGTTCGCGGTCGCTCTCGCTGCACCTGTTCGAGCATGTCCATGGCGACAGCCGCGAGCGCGGCCAGGCGATGATCGACCTTGGCCAGCAATATGGCGCCGCCGGCATCTTTCTCGATGCCAATGAATTGCCAGACTTCATCCCCGTGTTCCTCGAATATGTGTCGTGCCTCGATCCCGCCGAGGCGCGCGAGACGCTGGCCCAGCCCGCCCATGTCTTTGCCGCGCTTGCCGACCGGCTAGACGACAAGGGCGCCACCTACGCCGCGATCTTCCACGCGCTGGTCGCGCTTGCTGCACGCCAGCCGAGTGCGGCCGAAAAGGCCGAACTGGCGACCGAAGACGCGGGCGAGGACGATCCCGATCGGATCGATGCCGAGTGGGAAGAGGCGCCGGTCTCGTTCGAGCATGCCGGTGCGCACGCGATGGGCGGACCGACCGGGGCGGTGGCGAAAATTCGCGCCGCCAATCGCCCGATGAAAGGGGATCAGCCATGAACGACTTCCTCAACCAGCTGGCGTTCGGCTGGTATCCCTATCTCGCCGTGACCGTCCTCATCGTCGGCAGCATCCTGCGTTTCGACGCCAACCAGTACAGCTGGCGTTCGCAGTCGAGCCAGTTCCTGCGGCGGCGTCAGATGATGTGGGGGTCGAACCTCTTCCACCTCGGCATTCTCGTCCTTCTCGGCGGGCATTTCGTCGGCCTGCTGACGCCGATCGGCGTGTTCGACGCGCTCGGCGTCAGCCACGGGGTCAAGCAGAAGGCGGCATTGATCTTCGGCGGACTGGCGGGCGTTTCCGCCTTTATCGGTTGCAGCCTGCTGCTCCACCGCCGTCTGTTCGATGCGCGTATCCGCGGCAGCTCGTCGTTCGCCGATATCGCGGTGCTGGCGTTGATCTGGCTCCAGCTCGTCCTTGGCATCGCGACGACCTGGTGGACGATCAAGCATCTCGACGGCAGCGAAATGGTGCTCTTCATGGGCTGGGCCAACGGCATCATCACCTTCGATCGCGGTGCCGCCGACCTGCTCATCGATGTCGCATTGGTCTACAAATTGCACATCATCCTGGGGCTCACCCTGTTCCTCGTCACGCCGTTCACCCGGCTGGTCCACGTCTTCAGCGCGCCGGTCTGGTACCTGCTGCGACCGGGCTATCAGATCGTGCGATCGCGGCGCGCGGGCAAGAAGGCGATCCCCGATGCGCGGCTCGACGCCGGCGGCCCGGGTTTCGACAGCACCGCCTATATGCGCCAGCAGGTCGGCGAGGAGACGCAATCATGAGAAAGCTCGACGTCCTCAATATCAACGCGCCCGCCCCGCGCCCCCAGCCGGTCATGCCGAGCGCCTGCGAAAGTGGTGGCTGCGGAGGATCGGAAGCCCCGGTTTCGAGCCCGCTCGCGATCGGTGGTGCCGTCAGTATCGACGGGGTCGAGATCGGCGACGAGGACATCGCCAGGGAGATGCAATATCACCCCGCCGCAACCGGTGAGGAAGCCTGGACCGAGGCGGCACGCGCGCTGGTCGTGCGCGAATTGCTGCGCCAGGAATGTTCGCGGCAGGGCCTGGCGGACGACGGCGACGAGGAAGAGCGCATCCAGGCGCTGCTCGAAGATCAGGTGACCGCCGCATCGCCGAGCGAGGAGGAGTGCCGCCAGGTCTACGATGCGCAACGCGAGCGCTTCCATACGCCCGACCTGTTCGAATCGGCGCATATCCTGATCGAACCAGAGGAAGACGATGACGATCACTGGGCCGCGGCGAAGCTGAAGGCCGAACGTATCATCGTCGAACTCGACGGCAAGCCCGCGCGCTTTGCCGCTGCCGCCCGCCTTCATTCGAGCTGCACATCGGCGCAACAGGACGGCTCGCTCGGGCAGATCCCGCGCGGCGAGCTGGTCGAAGCGGTCGAGCGCGAACTCGAAGCGCTCGGCGAAGGGGCAATCTCGCCAACACCGATCCGCTCGCGCTTCGGCTGGCATATCCTGCTGCTGCGCAAACGGATCGCGGGTCGCCAGCTGCCCTATGACATGGTCCGCGACAAGATCGCCGACATGCTCGAGGCACGCAGCTGGACGATGGAGGCGACGCGCTACATCGCGTCGCTTGCCGCCGATCGCAAGGTCGTCGGCGTCGACCTGGGAGCCGGCTGATGCCGATGCTGGGCGACCTGCTGGCGATGGCACAACGGTCGTCGGGCGGGTTCGCCGACTGGCTTAAGGCCACGCACGGCGAACTTGCCGACCGCTGCAGGGCGGCAGCCGACGCCGAAGGCCGGACGCTCGAGCACTGGATTGCCGAATCGACCAGCCAGTTCGAACGCTTCGCCAGCCCCGACGACTGGGCGAGCCTGATGTCGAAGCTCATGGCGAGCGACGACCCGGGCACGGTATGCCTGCTCGCGATGACCAGGATGCGGCTCGACCATATCGACCATGCCGGTCCCGCGCACCCGGCCCACCGGCCGACGACGGAAGGAGAGATGCGATGACCAATTCCGAACGCGGGAGACCCGGCGAAACCCCGCTCAACCCCAGCCTCCGCAAGACCAGCGAAACCACGCATGAAACCGGTCCTAACAAGGCGCCGCTCGACAGCACCGGCGCGCACGAGGGCAGTCAGGGCGAAGCCTGGCCGATCGTCTGGGCGGTCGTCACCATCGTCTCGATCGTCCTCGCCATCTATTTCCTCGCCTGACCAGCCGATCGCGCGCCGGCCATCGGCCGGGATCCTCATTGCGCCGGCAGTTTGTGCACGAGCGTGATCGTTTCGACATCGAAGTTCAGGCTGCGCCAGGGACAGGTCGAATCGCCCGCCGACGCCATCTCGCGCGGCACGGTGGCGGTGATCACCAGCGTATCGCATTGGCGTCGCCGGGCCTCGCCTTTCAGCGCCTCGAACAGCTTGTTGCGAATCGGCGAACGCGAATGGAACTCGAACGCCGCGACGGCGTCGACGATCAGCGCGCGCGCATGGCGGAGCGTATTCTCGGCGCGATACGATGCGATGCCGTGGATGCGATTATCCGGACTGGCGACGGCCAGGATTCCGCCCCCGCGTTTCGCCAGCAATCGCGCATAGGCATGCCAGCGCCGCTGATCGATATGGGCGGCCGCGCGGATCAGCGGATAAGCCTCGTCGAGACGCTCGGGTGCGAGCTTCATCACGGTAAAACTGCTCATTTATCGCCTTCGCGCGAATTTCGAGAATTTGCATAATGGATTGAATCCGATAATCGGCGTTGAGCCATGTCATTTCATGGCCGGGCTGCTAAGATGTCGATCCAAGGTTTGGCGAGGTTGAGAAACGTGATCACGACGATATCCACCATGGCGCCGCTTCCCGCCGGACATCCTTGCGCGGAGTGCCACATCCGGCCGGTGGCCTTTTGCCGTAGCCTTGGCCCCGACACGCTGATCGACATGCAGGCGCTCGGCAAGCCGATCAAGCTGGTGCCCGGACAGGCGCTCTTCTTCGAGGGCGACCGGGTGGAGCGCCTGTTCATGCTCGCCCGCGGAGCGCTCAAGCTTTACGGCCTGCTCGGCGACGGACGGCGCCAGATCACCGGCTTCATGTATCCGGGCGACTTCCTCGGCATCGCGCTCGATGACCAGCACGCATTTACCGCCGAAGCGCTCGTGGCCTGCGAATTATGGTCGTTCTCGCGCGAGGCGTTCAGCGCCTTTTGCACGCGCCATGGCGAGGTCGAGCGCGAACTCTATTATCTCGCCGCGCATGAACTCGCCGCCGCGCAGCAGCAGATGCTCCTGTTGGGCCGCAAGAACGCCGCCGAACGTCTGGCGAGCTTCTTCGTCGCGCTGGCCAAGCGATTTGAGCGCGACCCCGGCCAGAAGGCGGAGCATGTCCACCTGCCGATGAGCCGGCTCGACATCGCCGACTATCTCGGCCTGACCAAGGAGACCGTCAGCCGGATGATCGCGCAGTTGCGCGATCGCAAGCTGATCCGGCTGGTCAACCAGGACACGATCGAGCTGCTCGACCGCGAAGGACTGGAAGACATGGCGGCCGGGTTCGGCGACGAATAACCGCTGGCGGCCAGTGGAGCCCGCTGGTCCCTCAGTACGACCAGCCCGCCTGTAGCCAGAATTTGCGCGTATCGACCCCCAGGGCGCCGGCGTTGTAGTCGGCATATTTCGCCAGCAGCGTGATCTTGCCGACGGTGAAGCCGATCGACGCGTCCCATTCGTCGCCATAGTCGATGCCGCCGATATCGCTGTCGAAGCTGTGATAGGTCACGCCCGCGTTCAGTCCCTTGAGCGCGGCGATGCCGTCGAAACTGTATTTCGCGCCGACATAGACATCCTGCAGCCCCGCCGCCGGCGTGGTGAGGAAGGTGTCGGCCCAGCCGTTGAACTTGTGCAGCGTCGCCATCGGCGTCTGGACCGACCGGCCTGCATCGCTGCCCAGGCTTTCCCGGCCCGCGGTCACGGCGAACCCCGAAATGCTGGCCTGGCCTTCGACCAGCCAGTAATCGGCGGCATAATCGAACGGGTTGCTGCCATAGTCCGACTGGCGGGCATAGCTCGCTTTCACGTCGATTTTCGCGCCCGACCCGACCGGGAAACCGCCGTTGAGCAGGATGCCGTAGGTCTGGCTGCTGTTGGCGAGGAAGAACGGCTCGTCATAGTCGATCAGATAGGCGAACAGCTTTGCCTTGAACGGGCCAAATCCCCCCGACCCTCCGACGAAGACGAAATCGCCGTCATAGGATGTGCGCGCTCCGGCCTCGTCGCCGAAGACCGTCCGCTGGTCGATCGCGTAAACCATGTCGATGCCGACCGGGCCGATCTTCGCTTCGCCGCGGACTGCGTCGCACGTCTGCTCGTTCTGCCGCCAGCCGACCGAGCCGACCCAGCGCTGGTCGTCGATGTTGATCCGCTGGCGTCCGAGCGTCAGCGCGTTGCCGCCGTCGCGATAGGCGACCTGCAGGCGGTTGAGTTCGATATTTTCCGGATCGGCGACGACCGAGAATTGCGGGCGCCGCTGGTTGCTGGCGATCGGGAAGGGGAATGCATTATAGTCGTCGGCAAGCGCCAGCGTTCCTTCTCCCTCGGCCAGGAACGACAGCTTGCCGGCTTTCGCCTCGATCCCGGCACGGAGCCGGAATGTCAGCGCATCGGCTTCGGTCGCGGGCTGGTCGACGGTTTCATAGCGCAGGCGCGCATCGACGATCGGTGCGATCGCGATCTTTCCCGGAGCCTGCGGATCGTCGGCGGCATATGCCGTGCCGGAGCCGCCGATGAGGACAGAGGCGGCAACGATCGCCGCAGATATTTTGCGTGACATAGGGTTTCTCCCGGTTGCGCTCCAGCACACGCCAGATCATGCTCGTCCCTATCGCTTCGACCGCGTCGCGGGGATGATGTGGGTCAATCAAAGGCGGTTGTAATTCGCCAGGGTTTTGTTGGCAGAATGGGAGTTTCGGAAGGTTCGATGACGTTATTGAAAATCCGGAACGGCGCGGGCACCAAACATCCGTGACTGCGGGTCATGATCTCGTCGTCGTGGTTCTCGCCGGGGGGGAGGGGCGCCGCATCGGTGGCGACAAGCCACAGCGCCGGCTCGCCGGGACGCGCCTGATCGACCATGCGCTGCGGCTCGCCGCGCGCTGGACCGACGAGCCGATCGTCGCGGCGCGGGACCTGGCGCAGCTCGGACCGCTCGATATCCCCGTCATCGCCGATGATCCGGACATTGCGGGGCCGCTCGGCGGGCTCGCCGCGGGCTTGGACTACGCGCGGCGCGCCGCCGCTGCGCGATTGCTGACGATCCCCGCCGATATGCCCTTCCTGCCCGACGATCTCGCCGACCGACTCGCGGCTGCACTCGATGCTGCTGGTGGCGGCGCGGCGCTGGGACAGAGCGGCGGGCAGCTCTATCCGATCTGCGCGCTATGGGAGGTCGGGGTCAAAGACGCGCTGCCTGGCTATCTCGCCACGGGGCGGCGGTCGCTGCGCGGTTTCGCCGATACGGTAGGTTTCGTCGCGGTCGAATGGCCGACCGCTGGGGGCGATCGCTTTCTCAACATCAACGACGCCGAAGACCTCGCGCGCGCCGAAGGACTCTGGCGCGCCTAGAAGCTGACCGACTCGACCATCGCGCCTGCCTCGAGCGCGTCTGCGTCGGCGCGCCGGCGCAGCAGCAGGTCGGCGGCGGCGAGACTGCGCTGGGCGCTCGAATCCTGGTTGTCGAGCGGCGCGGCGCGACCGTCTTTCCACGCTGCGCGGACAAAGGTCTCGCGCGATCCGCACGGCGGCAGGTCGGCAGCAAGTGCGACGGTTTTCCAGCGCAGCGCCTCGCCGGGATCGCGTCCGCATAGCCCCGCGATCAGCGGCGCGAGCAACAGCCGCGCGGTGACCATCGCCGATGTCGGGTTGCCGGGCAGTCCCATCACCAGCGCTCCGCTCGCCCGGCCCAGCCAGACCGGCTTGCCGGGCTTGATCGCGACCTTGGAGAAAATGAGGTCGAGCCCCTGGCGCTCGAACATCGTCTTGGCGAAGTCCTTTTCGCCGACCGATGCGCCACCAGTGACGATGACGAGGTCGGCCGAGGCGACAGCATCCTCTGCGGCGCGTTCCATCTCAGCCAGATCGTCGGGCAGGCGGATCGCGCCGAGGCTGTGCGCGCCCCATCTGTGCGCCAGCGCGCCAACCCCCGGCGAGACGCTTTCGGGCACCGCCCCGGCGCGGTGCTTCGCCTCGCCAGGCGCGGCGAGTTCGTCACCGGTGCCGAGCAGCACGATGCGCGGTCGCCGCCAGCAGGCGACTTCGGCAACGTCGCCCCCGGCGATGGTGACCAGCTCGCGATAGCCGATCCTGCGGCCCGCCTCGACGAGCAGCGCATCGCGCTCGAAATCGCCGCCGCGCGGGCGGATATGACGGGCTGGCGACGGCGGCTGCGCGAACACCGCCGTGTCGCCGTCGGTTTCGACATGTTCCTGGATCACGACGCGGTCGACGCCGGCGGGGACCGGCGCGCCGGTAAAGATGCGCACGCACGTCCCGGCTTCCAGCGTCCCGCCGCTGCCGCTCCCGGCGAAATTGCGCGCCGCAACCGGCAAGTGCGCGGGCAGCGCGGAAAGGTCGGCGTCGCGAACCGCATAGCCGTCCATCGCCGACACGTCGGTCCATGGCGAATCGACCTCGGCATGGACCGGGGCTGCCAGCGTGCGTCCCTCGGCCTCGCTGATCGGGATCACCGCATTGCCGGTCGGGCGCGCGGCCTCGCGCACCGCCTCGATGGCCTCGTCGAAGCTGATCATGCGCACACCGCGCGCAGGCGCGGGATCTGCCCGGCGAGCGAACAGGGGCGGTAGCGGCTGTCGAGTTCGTCGCGCAGGACCATCGTCCAGCCGTCGCGACAGGCGCCGGTCGATCCCGGCAGACAGAACACGAAACTGTCGCCGACCTGCCCGGCAAAAGCGCGCGATTGCAGCGTCGACAGGCCCACGGTTTCGCGGCTCGCCATATGGAACAGCACCGAGAACCCGTCCATTTCGCGCCGGAACAGGGGACGGATCGCTTCGGGCGTCACGTCGCGCGCCGAAAAGCCGGTGCCGCCGGTCGTCAGGATCACGTCTATCGCCGGATCATCGGCCCATTGCGTGACCTGTGCGGCGATCGCTTCGACCGTGTCGACCACGATTGCCCGTCCGGCCAATGCATGTCCGGCCGCGACGAGGCTATCGGCCAGGTACCCGCCCGAACTGTCGTTGCTTGTGTCGCGCGTGTCGGACACCGTCAGCACCGCGATATTGAGTGGATGAAATTTCAGCGTGTCGTCGATCCCGGCCATTATTGCTCCCATCTTGCGTGTGCTGCGCGATCCTCGGCGCTCGGTTCGATCCAGGCCGAGCTCGAGGCGCGATCCTCGCGTTTCCAGAAGACCGCATCGGTCTTCAACCGATCGATCATGTATTCGACCGCCGCGATCGCCGCACGGCGATGGGCGCTGGCTGCGGCGACCAGGACGATCGGCTCGCCGGGCAATACCACGCCGCAGCGATGGATGACGAGCCGGTGGTCGCAACCGAAGCGGGCGGCGGCATCGACGATGGCGCGCATCGACTCCAATGTCAGGCGCGGATGATGGTCGAGGAACATCGCCTCGACCGCCTCGACCGCCTCGCCGTCGCTGCTTAGCGGGCGCGCCGTGCCGGTAAAGCTCGAAACGGCACCCGCGCCCTGCGACGCTTGGGCGAATTGCCTCAGTTCGTCCCAGGGGTCGAATGCGGATTCCGCAAGGCGACATGTCAAGGTCACCGTCATCCCCCCGACAGCGGCGGGAAAAACTCGACCCGCTCGACGCCGGCGACCGAATGGCTCTCATCGACCATCGTATCGGCGATGCAGGCGCGCAGCCTGGCATCGCCCAATGCGTCGGCCGCAGCGGGGAAATGTTCGGCGAGCAGCCGCCGAAGCCCGGCCACCGTGCCGGTCGAAGCGGGGATTTCGATCTCGACCTCTCGGCCGATGATTTCGCCCATTCTCCCGAAGAAACCGATCTGCATTGCCACCTCCAATGGGCGCTGTAACCTACCGTCTTGCGACCCGACTGACTGAGATCAATTCATGCCCGTTGCATCGCGCCAGCACGATTGCCCTGATATCGCCTTCGGCCTTGTGGTGCGAGTTCCGATCGTTCTGACGGCGCCTTATCGTGCTGGCATTTCCTTCCCGGCGCGCTAGGTACGTCGGGGTGAGCAGTTTCGCACCCTCGACCGGCGATAGCGAGCGCCAGCGGCTCGTCGAGGCGCTCGGGCAGGTCGCGCATGGCGACCGGGCGGCGCTGCGATCGGTCTATGACGCGACCTCGGCGAAGCTTTTCGGCATTTGCCTGCGTATCTCCCGTGATCGGGCGTTGGCGGAGGATGTGTTGCAGGACGTTTACGTAAAGGTCTGGCGCCGCGCCGGGCGGTTCGATCCCGCCAAGGCGAGCCCGATTACGTGGCTCGCGGCAATCGCGCGCAACACCGCGATCGACGCGATCCGCAAGCGCGGCCGCCGCGACGAGGTGTCCGACGATGTTCTTGCCGATTTCGAAGATTCCGCCCCGCGCGCTGATGCCTTGGTCGAACAGCGACAGGATCGTGCGCGCGTCGTCGATTGTCTCGACACGCTCGAAGGCGAACAGAAACGCTCAATCCGCGAGGCCTTTTTCGGCGGCTTCACCTATTCCGAACTTGCCGACCGGCGCGGCGTGCCACTGGGAACAATGAAAAGCTGGATCCGGCGCGGTCTCGCGAGAATGAAGGAGTGCCTCGGCGATGACCGACCCTGACGCTCCCGAAGGCTTCGATCCCGTCGTGCTGGCGGGCGAATATGTGCTCGGCCTGCTCGAGGGCGCCGAGCTTGCCGACGCCAAGCGGCGAGTGCTCGCAGACCCCGGCTTCGCCGCGCAGGCGGCCTATTGGGATTCCCATTTCGCCGGAATGCTCGACGCACACTCGGACGGCGCGCTGCAATCACCCCCGGCCGAGCTGTGGCGCGCGATCGACCGGCGGCTGGCCGACGATGCGTCCGGCGGCGAAGTCGCGCGGCTTGCCGAACGGCGCCCGGCTGCCGGGAGCTGGAACTGGGTCGCGATCGTATCGGCGGCGGCGCTGGCAGGCGTTGCGGTGCTGCTTTACGTGGGCACGCCCGACCTGGGGGCGGGCAATCCTGCCGCGCAGGCACCGGCCTCGCGCCAGTTGATCGCTCAGCTCAACGGCGACGAAGGCGGCGCAGCGCTCACCACGCGAATCGATCCGGTGACGCATCGCATGGCCATGAAGGCCACGAAAATGGGTCTCGAACTCGCCGACAACATGGCCCCCGAACTGTGGATCATCCCTGTCGGCGGAACGCCGCATTCGCTTGGCATGATCCCGGCCAATGGCGCGCAGGAACGCGACCTGACCGATGCCGAGGCGGCGATGGCGGTCGAGGGCGCGACACTGGCGATCACCTACGAGCCGCGCGAGGGCGCACCTCACAGCGCGCCGAGCTCGGCCCCAGTCATGGCGGCGGCACTCGTCGAAATCTGATTGCGGTGCGGCGAAGTTCGCATGCGTGACGCTGCATCCGGATTGCGGGGCCAGACGTAGCTCGTCTGTCCCGTCCGTTTTCCATGACTGGAACCTATTTCCCTGTATGGGTTTCGGGTGACGGGCGGGGCGCTCGGCACCGACAGTTTCGACCAGGCGCCGAGATCGCGTTGCGTATTATTCGCTGCGGAGCGCCTCTATCGGTGACAGGCGCGACGCGCGGACCGCCGGATAGCCGCCGAAGATCAGCCCGATCAGCGCCGAAAACAATATCGCGCCGATGCTCGTCGCGATGCCGATCGGCGCGGGAAAATCGACCGCCTTTTCGAATGCCGCCGCGGCCGCGAGCGCCAGGATCAGGCCGATCGCCC
>CAZHWG010000001.1:0-32055 GCA_964535925.1 uncultured Sphingorhabdus sp. | reverse complement strand
CCGAGCTGGTCGAACGGATCGTAGAGGAGGCGCTGGCCGGCGCCGCGGCGCGATGACCGCCGCGAAGATCAAGCGCGGCAAGCGTGCCAAGCCCGCGCCGCGGCGCAAGCCTGCGCGGCGCAAGACGCAAGGATCGCGCGTCGATGCGGTGCTGGGTGCGCTCCCGGTGAGCCGGGCGACGCTGCAACGCATCGCGACGCTGGTGATCGTGTCGCTGCTCGTCGTCCTCGTCGTTGTTGCAGCCAATGTCAGCGGCGTATCGGCGAAGATCGCCGAAGAGGTCGAAAAGGCGGTCGGCCGCGCCGGGTTCGAAGTGCGCCGCGTCGAGGTCGTCGGGGTCGATCGGATCGACCAGGCGAAGGTCTATGAAATCGCGCTCAATCAGCGCAATCGTTCGATGGCTGCAGTCGATCTCGACGAGGTCCGCGGCGACCTCATGCAATATGGCTGGATCGCCGATGCACGCGTTTCGCGCCGGCTGCCCGATACGCTCGTCGTCGATATCGTCGAGCGCACGCCTTCGGCGGTGTGGCAGAACAACCGGAAACTCGCGCTGATCGACAAGAACGGCGTCGTGCTCGAGCGCGTCGATGCGCGCAATGCGCCCGACCTGCCGCTCGTCATCGGCCCCAATGCCAATCGCCAGACCAAGCAGCTCGACAAGCTGCTCGACGAAGTGCCCGCGCTGCGGCCGCTGGTTGCGGGCGCGACCTGGGTCGGCAACCGGCGCTGGGACCTGCGCTTCCAGTCGGGCGAAACGCTCGCGCTGCCCGAAGGCGATGCCGAGGCGAAGGCGGCGCTGATCGATTTCGCCCGGATGGACGGGGCCAATCGCCTGCTCGGTCGCGGCATCGTCCGCTTTGACATGCGCGATCCCGACAAGTTCGTCTTCCTGCCCGGCGAGCGGGCCGCGCCCAAGCCCGTGGCCGATCCCGCCTCTGATAGCGGCGAGGAATAAGCATGGCCGCCGCGCGCTACGAACGCCTGTTTACCGGCATCGACATCGGCTCGGCCAAGGTCTGCGCGCTGATCGCGGGCGAGGACGAAAACGGCCGGCTGACCGTGCTCGGGACCGGCCAGCGCCAGAGCCAGGGGATCAAGCGCGGCTATGTCGTCGATCGCGACAAGGCCGAACAGGCGGTGCGCGAAGCGATCGAGCAGGCCGAACGGATTGCCGGCATCAATATCGAGCATGTCTGGGTTGGCTTTTCGGCGGGCAGCCTATCGAGCGATACCGCGCGCGCCGAGGTGGAGCTGTCGGGCCATCGCGTCGAACAGGAGGATGTCGATGCACTGTTCGCGGCGGGGCGTGCGTCGATCGATCCCGAAGGGCGGATGATCCTCCATGCCGAACCCGCGCTCTACACGCTCGACGATCTTCAGGGGGTCAGCAGCCCGATCGGTCTCCACGCCGACAAGCTCGGCGTCGATATCCATATCGTGCTCGCCGACGGTCCGCCCGTCCGCAATCTGGAAATGTGCGTCCGCGCTGCCCATCTCGACGTCAAGTCGATCGTCGCAGCGCCGGTCGCGACGGGGCTGGCCTGCCTCTCCGAAGAGGAACGCGACCTTGGCGTCGCGCTCGTCGAGATCGGCTCGGCGGTGACGAATATCTCGCTGTTTGCCGGGGGCATGCTCGTCGCCCTGTCGTCGCTGCCGTTCGGCGCGGGCGAGATTACCGACGACATCGCCAGCGCCTTCGGCATTCGCCGCAGCCAGGCCGAGCGGATGAAATGCTTCTACGGATCGGCGATGCCGAGCCCGCGCGACAACAACGACATGGTCGATATCGAGCCGGGCGACAGCGGCCAGCCGCGCCGCCAGATCACGCGTGCACAGCTGATCACGGTCATTCGCGAGCGGCTCGACCACATGATCGGCGAAATCGGCAAATGCCTCAAGGAGATGGGCTATGGCGGCCCGGTCGGGCGCCAGGTCGTCCTTGCGGGCGGCGGTGCCGACATGAAGGGCATGGCCGATTATGCGCAAGGCGCGCTCGGCCGGTCGGTGCGGATCGGTCGCCCGCGCGGCCTGTCGTCGCTGCCCGAGGCGCACAGCGGGCCGGCCTTCGCGACGATGGCGGGGCTCGTGCTCTATGCTGCGAAGGACCCGATCGACCTGCGCCGGATCGGCACGCGCAATATCGACGAGACCGGCGGCGGCGGCGGTCCGGTTCTGGCGCGGCTCATGAAGGCGTTCCGGCGGAATTTTTAGGCCAAACGATGCAAGAAGGTTAATTTTTATGGTGATTCCGGCCCTCGTTTAGTGCATTGATTCCGCAACCGTTGCGCGGCGCGCGCGATGCACCAGTGAACAGTCCCGGCCAGACCGGCGGGCGAGGGGAGAATTCAGGCCATGGGTATCAACATCGGACCGCCCGAAGTCGATGAACTGAGGCCACGGATCGCCGTTATCGGCGTCGGTGGGGCGGGCGGCAACGCGATCGCCAACATGATCGCGGCCAATGTCGAAGGCGTCGACTTCATCGTCGCCAACACCGATGCCCAGGCGCTCAACGCGTCGGCCGCCGAAAGCCGGATCCAGCTCGGGCCCGATATCACCCAGGGGCTTGGCGCCGGTTCGCGCCCCGAAATCGGCCGCGCCGCTGCCGAGGAAACGATCCATTCGGTCGAGCAGGCGCTCGAGGGCGCGCATATGTGCTTCATCGCCGCGGGCATGGGCGGCGGCACCGGAACCGGTGCTGCTCCGGTCATCGCCAAGGCCGCGCGCGACCGTGGCATCCTAACCGTCGGCGTCGTCACTAAGCCGTTCACCTTCGAAGGTTCGCGCCGCATGCGTTCGGCCGATGCCGGTATCGAGGAACTGCAGGCCAATGTCGACACGCTGATCGTCATTCCCAACCAGAACCTGTTCCTCGTCGCCAACCCGAATACGACCTTCAAGGAAGCGTTCCAGATGGCCGACGAAGTCCTGCAACAGGGCGTTCGCGGCATCACCGACCTGATGGTCATGCCCGGCCTCATCAACCTCGATTTCGCCGACGTCCGCTCGGTCATGCACGAAATGGGCAAGGCGATGATGGGCACCGGCGAAGCCGAAGGCGACGGCCGCGCGCTCGAAGCCGCCGAAAAGGCGATCGCCAACCCGCTGCTCGACGGCGTGTCGATGCGCGGCGCCAAGGGCGTCATCATCTCGATCACCGGCGGCGAGGACATGCGCCTGATGGAAGTCGACGAGGCCGCCAACCACATTCGCGAGCTGGTCGATCCCGAAGCCAACATCATCTGGGGTTCGGCGTTCAACGACAACCTCGAAGGCAAGATCCGCGTCTCGGTCGTCGCGACCGGAATCGACGCCGATGCCGAGGGCGATCGCGCCCCGGTCAGCCGCGCCTTTTCGTTCCCGCCGCGCAAGCAGGCGTCAGAGGCTCCTGTCGAAACCGTTCCGACGAGCATCGCCGACGCACCCGCCGAGAGCGAAGCCGTCACCGCGAGCGATGACGCCGACGACAGCGGCGACCACTCGGCCGGCTTTGCCAGCGATCACGGCTTGGACGATACCGCCGACGAGGACACGGACGTTTCCTACGATGTGCCGCCGCCGCGCCAGGGCTTTGCGCCTGCTGCGCCGCGTCCGGCAGAATCGGAGCCGTCGTTCGAAGGCACCGGGCCTGCCGCAGATGGCGGTTCGGACGCCGACGCAGAGCCGCTCGAGCTATCCGACGAGCTCGACAGTTCGTCGTCGGACGAGGCGCCGATTCCGCCGTTCCGTTCGGCCGTTACGCCCAAGCGCCAGGCGATTCCGACCTATGACGACACTGCGCCCGAACCGGTGCCTGGCCTGTCGATCCGGGAACGGCTGCGCCAGAGCCAGGATGGCTCGCATGATAGCGCGGCGCCGGCCGACGACGAAGATGAACTGGTCCTCGACAGTCCGTCGAAATCCGCTCCTGCGGCGTCGAGCACCAAGGGCGGCGGGACGCTGTTCGAACGGATGTCACGGCTTTCGCGCGGCGCGCCCAAGAGCGATGCCGATGGAGACGACGGAGACGACGATGGCGACGCTCTCGAGATCCCGCGCTTCCTCAATCGGCAGAACAATCAATAGGCTGGCGCCGGTCCGCGACATGTCGCGCTCGACAGGATGGACGGTGCCCCATTCACGACCGGCTGCGGGCTGTGTTGCGCGCCATTCAGCCCGTGACGTTATAGACTGATCGGGTGACTTCGCTTCTTCATCCCCTGTTCCGCCTCCCGGCGCTTGCGCTGGCGACAGCGGCGATCGGTGTGCCCGCCAGCGCGCAGGTGCAACCGGCCCACGTCGCCACGCCTGCCGAACGCGCAGCGTTCCAGGAACGCGCCGATGCGCAGAAGAAGCTCGCCGGCGCGTTGTCCCGGATCGCGCAGAACGGCAATAATGGCTACGCACTGCTCGATGCGGGCGAGGCGGCGATCGCCCTAAACGACCCGCAGTCAGCGCTCGGTTTTCTCGCGCGTGCAGAGCGTATCATCCCGCGCGAGGCGCGGGTCAAATCGGCGCTCGGCGCGGCGATGATGGGGATCGGAAAGGACGACCAGGCGCTGCGCTATTTCGGCGAAGCCGAGAGCCTCGGCGCCCGTGAACGGGCCTATCTCGGCGAGCGCGCGCTGGCCTATGAACTCAGCGGCGATGGCGCCGCGGCACAGCGCGACTATCGCGCTGCGCTCGCGATCAAGCCGGGCGATCCGACGCTGACGCGCAATTATGCGCTGTCGATGGGCATTGCCGGCAACAGCAAGGCGGCCCTCGCGATCCTCAACCCGTTGCTGGCGAGCCAGGATCGCGCCGCCTGGCGTGCGCAAGCCTTCATCCTGGCGATGAACGGGCAGACCGGCGAAGCCGCAAAGACGGTCGACGCGATGATGCCGGCCGACCTGGCGCGCGACATCAAGCCCTATCTTGCGCGGATGGACAATCTGACCCCGGTGCAAAAGGCAGCGGCAGTGCACCTGGGCAAGTTTCCCACCGGGCCGCTGGCGCCTTCGGAGGTTCGCCTCGCTTCGGCCGACACCCGCGCTCCCGCCCCGGCATCGAGCCGCAGGCCGACGCGCGCCGAGCGCGATGCGGCGCGCCGGGCCGCGCGCGACCAGGCCCAACGCGACAAGGCGGCGCGGGCGGTTCCGGCGCCCGCCGGTTCGACGACGTTGACGCGCGGTCGACGCACGGCGGTCACTACTTCGCCGACTCCGCAGGTCGTCCCCCAACCCGCGGCACCTAGTCCGCAGCCGGCCACGACCCAGGTCGTCCAGCGCGCCGAACCGATCCGCTCGACGCAACTGCCGCCGTCATCGGCGGTCCAGCCGGGCTTCAGCGGCAATGCGAGCGCCAGTGCATCGCCTTCGCTGCCGCCGGCGCAGGCGATCACGATCGCCCCGCGCACGACGCCAAGCGCGCCGACCGCAACGTCGACTTCCGTCTATGGCCCGACCAGCCCGAGCGATAATGCCCCCGCGCGCGAGATATCGCTGTTCGATATCGTCAACGCGATCGACGTGCCCGCCACGTCGGAGCGCCCGCCGACCGCCGCGCTGAGCGCCGCCGAGCTCGAGCGGATCAAGCAGGAGGCGCTGGCCGAGCAGGCGGCCGAGGAAAAGCGCGCGGCGGTCGAAAAGGCCAAGGTTCAGGCGGCAGCGAAAGCCAGGCAGGAGGCCGACGCCAAGGCAAAGGCCGAAGCCGATGCGAAGAAGGCTGAAAAACTGGCCAAGGCGGCCAACCCGGCGCGCTTCTGGGTCCAGGTTGCGACCGGTGCCGACGTGAAGGCGCTGGCGTTCGATTTCCGGCGCATGGCGAAGAAATATCCCGAACAGTTCAAGGGGCAGGACGGCTGGACGTCGCAATGGGGGCAGACGCGCCGCCTCGTCGTCGGACCGTTCGACAGCCTTAAGGACGCCAAGGCCTGGGACGCCGAATATCGCAAGGCGGGCGGCGATTCGTTCGCCTGGTCGAGCACCGACGGTTTGGAGGTCGAAAAGCTTCCGGGCAAGTGATAGGCGGGTCGGCGTGACCGACCCCCAAACCCACCCGCCCTATGCCGCAAACCCCGCCAACAGCCGGGGCCGCCAGCATGCCCAACCGGGTCCGTCGGGCGAGCAGCGCGGCCCGCGCGACGCCTTTCAGCGCGACCGCGACCGCATCATCCATTCGACCGGCTTTCGTCGCCTGCGCCACAAGACGCAGGTGTTCATCTCGCCCGACGGCGATCACGATCGCGTCCGCCTGACCCACAGCCTCGAAGTCGCGCAGATCGGACGCACGATCGCGCGCGCGCTCGGCCTCAACGAGGATTTGACCGAAGCACTCTGCCTGGCGCACGACATCGGCCATCCGCCATTCGGCCATGCCGGCGAAAAGGCGCTCAAGGCTGCACTCGCCGATCATGGCGGCTTCGACCATAACGGCCAGACGCTGCGTATGGTGATGCTGCTCGACAGCCCCTATCCGCGCTTTGCCGGGCTCAATCTCAGTTGGGAAACGCTTGAAGGTCTCGCCAAGCATAACGGTCCGGTGACAGCGCCGGGCTGGGCGCTTGCGGCGGCCGATGCGGCGTTTCCGCTCGATCTTGGCACTTATGCCTCGCTCGAGGCGCAGGTCGCGGCGGTGGCCGACGACATCGCCTATGACAATCACGATATCGACGACGGGCTGCGCGCGGGCCTGTTGACGCTCGACCGGCTGCTCGCCGAGGAACCGTTCATCGCGGCGACGTGGGAACGTGTCAGCGCGACCTATCCCGACGTTTCCGTAGAATTGCGCGCGCGCGAGCTGGTCCGCTCGCAAATCGGTGCGATGGTCAACGACGTCATCGAACAGACCAGGGCCGCAATTGCCGAGACGAACCCGGCGAGCGCCGACGACGTGCGCCATGCCGGCCGGACGATCGCCGGTTTTTCGCCGCAGATGGCGCACGACGAACGCGCGCTCAAATCGTTCATGTACGCCAATCTCTACCATCACGACGCACAGCTCGCCGCCGCAGATGCCGCCGAAACGGTGATCGCGGGGCTGTACGATGCCTATGCGCACGATCCGCAACTGATCGACGCCGACTGGTTCGATCGCCTGCCAAGGGCGCAGCCCGGTCGCGCGCGCCACATCGCCGATTACATTGCCGGCATGACCGACCGTTTCGCCTGTGCCCGCTTCGCCGAAATTCATGGCAAGGCCGCATTGCCCGCGATCTTGCGCCCGGCATGATCGCACTGCGAGCGTGGACCGGACCCGGCGCTAGAAATCGATTGCGATGCCGTTGCGTTCCCAGTCGCCATAGCGAACGGGGTCGGTGCCGAGCGGATCGTCGCCCAGGTCGACGCGTGCCGGTTTGGGCGGCGGCGTGTTGGTCCAGCGCGTCGGGGGCCGCACCGTGTCGGGGCGCTTGGTGGCGCGGGGGCGGGTGGCATCGTCGGTCAGGGGATCGTCGGTCATGGCTTCGATATAGGCGTTGCGCCGGCTCGGCGAAAGGCCGCGCATGCGCGCAAAAGCTTGGCGCGCCGCTCGGGCTGGCCTAGGGCGGCGCGATGGCGCATCCTCCCCGACAGAACCGTCCCGATCAATCGCAGGCCTGGCGCGGGCCGAAACGGCCGCGCCCCAAGCGCGAGACCGAAACGCGCGAGGTGCCGGGGCTTCCCGCACGCCGCGCGGCATTGAAGATCATCGATGCGGTGCTCCATCGCGGCGAGTCGCTCGACCGCGTCGCCAACGGCGCGACGCAGGGCATGCCCGCGCAGGCCGACCGCGCGCTCGCCATCGCGATCGCGATCGAGGTGCTGCGCCATTTGCCCGCGCTCGACGCGTTGATCGACGGCGCGATGCGCAATCCGGTCGACAGCAACGTCAAGGTACGCTCGGTGATGCGGCTCGCGCTCGTCCAGCACTTCAAGATGGCGACCCCCCCGCACGCGATCCTCGCGACCGCGCTGCCGCTGCTCGAAGGCGGCCCGCGCCGGCTGGCGCACGGCGTCCTCGGCACGATCTTCCGTTCGGAGGCAAGGTTGCCCGAGATCGCCGAACTGCCCGAACCGGTCGTCGACCGGTGGCGGGCGGCGTGGGGCGATCCAATGGTCGCAGCGGCGAGCGAGGCGTTCGGCCACCAGCCGCCGATCGACCTGACGCTGCGCGATGCGGGCGAAACCGCGCAATGGACGCAAACGCTGGGCGGGACGAGCCTGATGCCGGGCCATGTCCGCCTCGACACGCCCGGATCGATCGCCGCGCTCGACGGCTATGACGCGGGCGCCTGGTGGGTGCAGGACATCGCCGCGGCGATCCCTACGCGCTTGCTCGGCGCGGGCGCCGGCAAGACAGTGCTCGACCTGTGCGCCGCACCGGGTGGCAAGAGCCTGCAGCTCGCCGCCGCCGGATGGAACGTGGTTGCAGTCGACAAGTCGGCCAAGCGGCTCGAACGCATGGCCGAAAATATCGCGCGCTCGGGCCTGTCGGTCGCAACGATCGCTGCCGATATCCTCGAATGGCAGCCCGAGCGACAAGCCGATGCGGTGTTACTCGATGCGCCGTGCAGCGCGACGGGCATTTTCCGCCGCCATCCCGATGTCCTCTACCGCGTCCGCGACGACGATATCGCCGCTCTCGCCGAACTGCAGGCCGCGACGCTTGCGCGTGCCGCCGAGTGGGTGAAGCCGGGCGGCAGGCTGATCTACGCGACCTGCTCGCTCGAACCCGTCGAGGGAGAAGCGCAGGCGCAGGCCTTTATCGCGGCTCATGACGGCTGGTCGATCGACCCGATTGCCGCCGACGAGGTCGCGCCGGGGATGACGATTGCGCCCGAGGGCTGGCTCAGGATTGCGCCGCCGATGCTCGCCGATGAGGGTGGCGCCGACGGGTTCTTCATCGCTCGCTTCAAGCGCGCGTCATGATAGCCTGCCTGGGACCGCTGCATTCCGCTCTTGCGTGAGAGCGCCCAAGCTGCCTAAAATCGCCGCCATGTGATGGGTTCCCCTTTAGCCGGGGGAAGCAAAAGGGAAGCCGGTGCGGTCGCAAGACCCAATCCGGCGCTGCTCCCGCAACTGTCATCGGAGAGCCCAAGCGCCTCTTTGCCACTGGACACATTCCGGGAAGGCGAGGCGCGATGCGGGCGGCGACCCGAGAGCCAGGAGACCTGCCCACCGCGTCGTTCCTTCGCGCGGACGGGTGTGCCGGGCGGACGGGGTTTTTCCTCGCGTGAGCGATGTCCGGAAGGCGCGGTGTCTTCCGGATCGACAACGCGAAGGGAAACGACACATGAAATCCGTATATTATCTGACCACGGCGACACTGCTGGCGTTGTCCGCGCCCGGCTGGGCGCAGGCGATTGCGTCCGACGATTTCGCTTCCGATGAAGAGATTGTCGTCACCGCCACGCGATCGGGCGAGGCCGAGCCGCTCGACCGCAGCGGCGATTCGGTGACCGTCATCGATGCGACCGCGATCGACCATCGCGAGGGGCGCAGCGTTGCCGAACTGCTGCGCGACGTGCCCGGCGTCGCGGTCGGCGCGACCCCCGGTCAGACGCAGCTGCGCCTGCGCGGCAGCGAAGCGAACCACGTCCTCGTCCTGATCGACGGGATCGAGGTGTCCGATCCGTTCGCGGGCGAGTTCGACTTTGCCGGCCTGACCGCCGAACCGGGCGCGCGGATCGAGGTTCTGCGCGGCCAGCAGAGCGCGCTCTACGGCTCCGACGCGATCGGCGGCGTCGTCCAGTACATTACCGCCTCGGGACGCGATGCGCCGGGGTTGAGCGCGCGCGCCGAGGCGGGATCGTTCGGTACGTTCGGCGCGGCGGCGCGCGGGGCAGGGGTTTCGGGCGCGTTCGATTATGCGCTGTCGGGCAGCTACTCGACGAGCGAAGGGACTCCGGGCGCACGCGGCGGCAATCGCAACCTCGGCAGCGACAGCCGCGGGCTGGCGTTAAAATCGAACCTTTCGCTTGCTCACAATGCGCGCCTGACCGCGGTGTTGCGCTATGCGCGCAGCGCGGGCGATTTCAACGACGTCGACGGCGATCCCGCCAGCCCCGATTTCGGCCTGATCGTCGACACGCCGGGACTGCGATTCGTCAACTCGGCGCGCTACGCGCTGCTGCGCGGCGAGCTCGACCTCGCCGGAGGCAAGTGGAAACAGGTCGTGAGCGCGCAGGTCGCCGACAGCGTGCGCGACACCTATCGCAGCGATGCCCGCAGTTCTGGCAACGAGGGGCGGCGCTACAAGGGATCGTATGAAAGCACGCTCCACTTCGGCGCGGGCGCGCTGGCGCATCGCGTCACGCTGGCGATCGATGCCGAGCGCGAGAGTGCGCGCAATACCGATCCGACCGGCATGGCGTTTACCGGCCGGCGCGATTTCGACAATCTTGGACTGGTCGGCGAATATGCGCTGACTATCGGCGAGGCATACGTGCTCGGCGCGGCGGTTCGCCACGACGTGAACAACCGTTTTGCCGACGTCACCACATTCCGCCTCAACGGATCGGCCCGCATCGCCGCCGCCACGCGGCTTCACGCGGCGTTCGGCACCGGCGTCAAGAATCCCGGTTTTTACGAACTCTATGGCTATTTCGACGGGCGCTTCATCGGCAATCCGGGGCTGCAGCCCGAGCGTTCGACCGGCTGGGAGGCGGGGATCGAGCAACGCTTCGCCGCGGATCGCGTGACGATCGGCGCGACCTGGTTCCAGAGCCGCCTGACCGACGAGATATTCATCACCTTTCCGCCGCCAGGCTTCGTGCCTACGCCGGGAAATCGCGCCGAGGTGTCGCGCCAGCGCGGCATCGAAACCCATATTCAGGCGCGACTGAGCCCGGCCTGGCGGATCGACGGCGCCTATACCTGGCTGGACGCGCGCGAGAACGGCGTCGAGGAGGTCCGCCGGCCGGCGCACACCGCAAGCCTCGCGGTCGACTGGACGCCGACGGCCAGCCGTTTCGCTGCGACGATCGTCGCGCGCTATACCGGGCGCCAGCGCGATGTCGCTTTCACCGATCCGTCGTTCGTGCCGCGCACGGTGACGCTCGACGACTATCTGCTCGTCAATGCGAGCACGCGATACGATCTCGACGCGCGCGTCACGCTGTTCGCGCGGATCGAAAACCTGTTTTCTGCAGACTATGAAGACGTCTTTAGCTATGCGACGCCCGGTCGCAGCGCGCATATAGGCATCAAGGCCCGGTTCTGACCGGCATCAAGGAGTAAAGACATGACGATGACCAAATCGAACCAGGCGCTGTTGTGGACCGGTGTCCTCGCGGTGGCGACCGTTGCCGGCGCGCCTGCCGCCGCATGCGTGCTGCCCTTCGCCGCGACCGCCGCGGTTGCCGCGTTCACGCTCGACATTCGGCGCGCGATGGCCGCCATCGGCCTCGTCTGGCTGCTCAACCAGGCGATCGGCTATGGTCTGATGGACTATCCGGTAACGCAATATTCGATCGGCTGGGGCGCCGCACTGCTTGGCGCCAGCATCGCGGCGCTGGTGGCCGCGCGCTTCGTCCGGACCGCGATCACGCAGTGGGTCGGCGACACGACGAACGATCTGGCAGCCATGGTCGCGGGTTTCGTCGCGGCGTTCGCCATTTATGAAGGTTCGCTGTTCGCGCTGGCACAGTTCGCCGGCGGGCTCGATACCTTTGCGCCCAATATCGTCGCGACGATCGGGCTCAACGACACGCTCTGGTTCGCGCTGCTGATGGGGTTGCGCTGGGTACTGGTCAACGCGGCCCCCGCCAGCTTCGGCCAGCGCGCGATCGTGCGGTCGGTCTAACCGGCCGTTAGGCGGCTTTCCACGCAAAGGCTTGCGGCGATGTCTCTTTGCCGTCGGGCCCGATGACCGGGGCCGCTGGGGGTTCGTTCCACATGTGCTGCAGGACGGTGCGGTTGATCGTGCCGACCGGCTGCATGACATATTTGATCAGCGACGCGGGGTCCTCGGCGCGCCAGGTCCGCGGGTCGACGCTCGCGACGATGTGCGCGTGATTGGCGCGGTTGCCCAGGACAAGGTCCTCGGGCTGTTCGACCGTATCGCGCCGCGTGTCGTAGAACACGCGCACGAGCGGCGGCGAATTGTCGGTCTTTGACGGCATCACGACGGCGAGCTGGTCGGTGTCGAGCTTGACCACCGATGCCAGCGGGAAGACGCGGATCGCCTGGCAGAAGCTGAACAGCAGTTCGGGATCGAAACAGCCGTTCCAGCTCTGCATTTCGCCGACCGCGCGTTGCGGCGACCACGCCTCTTTGTAGGGACGCTCGGACGTCAGTGCATCGTAAACGTCGCAGATCGCGCCCATCCGCGCGGGAAGGCCGATCTTGGCGCCGGCGAGCCCTGCGGGATAGCCCTTGCCGTCCATGCGTTCGTGATGGTGCAGGCAGACCTCGATTGCGCAGTCGGTCACGCCGGGCAGCTCGCGCAGGATCGCCGCGCCCTTTTGCGCGTGCTCCTTGACCAGCGCAAATTCGCTTTCGGTCAACGGCTCGGGCTTGTTGAGGATTTCGGCCGGGATGCCGGTCTTGCCGATGTCGTGGAGCAGTCCGGCGACTCCCAGGCGGACGACATGGTCCTGCGCCAGGCGTTGCTGCCGCGCCAGCTTGATCATCAGCGTGCAGACCGCGATCGAATGAAGATAGGTGTATTCGTCCATGGTCTTCAGCCGCAGCATGTTGACCAGCGTCACCGAATCCTGGACGACCGCATTGCAGATGTCTTCGGCCACGGTGTCGGCGAGCGAAAGCTCGACAGCGGCTCCCGACTGGACCTGTTCGTACAGGGTTTTGACCAAGCGTTTCGAATTGTCGATCGTCTCTGCGGCGCGTTCGCGCTTGCCGAACGTCCGCGAAGGCTTGGCCGATGCAAACGGCGTCGGACTTGCGCGGCGGCGGGCGGGTGCCGAAGCGCCGAAGGGCTGGACCTCGGGGGTTGCAGTCTCGTCAGGGACGTCGATACCCAGATCGGTGTCGATGACGAGCCGCTCGATCCCGCTTTCGATGAACGCCGCGACCTGCTCGTTGGTCTTGATCTTGAGCCGGCTGCGCCAGAAGGGGTGGGAAAACCACGAACCGCCGACGGAGTCGACGAACATGCCAATCTGGAGCTGGGTGACAGCGATTTCTCGTTTCATCCCTTTGCCTTAGGAAGTGAAAATTAAAACTGTCTAAACGCTCGCGGACAAATGCAGAGACTGCGGATTCTTGGGAAAGAGTGCCTCCCAACTAATCAATATTAATGAGTTTTTGTGCTGACCTCCCGAATCGAAGTCATCGCACCATTGGTTCGCCGAAAGCCCTTTTGGGCGGCAATTCGCTGCCGCCGATCGGGGAGTGTGATTGGCGGATTTTGGTGCATTCCGGCAATGCGTTGCCGCAATCAGGCAATTTTTTTCCGAGCATGGGTCGGCGTTAAAGGTTTCGTTAACCATTTCACCGCTACTTCGGTCTCAGCGGATCGCAGGGCAGTCACACAGCCCGCCCGGTCCCCGATAAAAACATAATAGCGACGGGGGTTGCGGGGTGCCAACTAAGATAATTTCAGAACTCGTGATCGGCGACAGCGAAGCGATTTCATCGGTTCGCACGATGATCCGGTTTTCGATCAACGCCAGGGCGAGCGTCATGATCACCGGCCCCTCGGGCTGCGGCAAGGAAGTCGTCGCCCAGGCCATTCACCGCGCCTCGCCGCGCAAGGACCAGCCCTTCATCGCGGTCAACAGCGGCGCAATCGCCGCCAACCTAATCGAGTCCGAACTGTTCGGCCATGAAAACGGCAGCTTCACCGGCGCAACCGGTCGCCATGTCGGCCTGTTCGAACAGGCCAATGGCGGCACGCTGTTCCTTGACGAGATCGGCGAAATGCCGCTCGCGCTCCAGGTCAAGCTGCTGCGCGTCATCGAGGAACGCTCGATTCGCCGCGTTGGCGGGACCAAGCAGATCCCCGTCGATGTCCGCATCATTGCCGCGACCAATCGTGACCTGCACCAGGAAATCGCCACCGGCGGCTTCCGCGAGGACCTGTTCTATCGCCTGTGCGTCATTCCCATCAAGATTCCCTCGCTGGCCGCACGTCCCGAGGATGTCGGCCCGCTCGTCGCGCATTTCATTAGCCTGATCGAGCCCGGTGAAGAACGCCCGGTGCTGAGCAAGGCCGCGATCGACCGCCTCGCCGCCTACAACTGGCCTGGCAATGTGCGCGAACTGCGCAATGTCGTCGAACGCGCCGGAATTTTCTTCCCTGGCCAGACGATCGGCCGCGAAGAGGTCGAGCTCCTCCTCGCCGAAACGTCGGTCGTTCCGATGTTCCCCCATACCGCCGACCAGCCTGAACCGATGGTCGCCGATGTCAAATTGGCCGAAGGCTTCTCGCTGCAGGACCATCTGCAGGCCGAAGAACGCCGGCTGCTGGTCGATGCCCTCGTCGAATGCGGCGGCGTGATCGCCCAGGCGGCCCGCCTCGTCGACGTCCAGCGCACGACGTTTGTCGAAAAGATGCGGCGCCACAATATCTCGCGCGACGAACGCCAGGTCGCCTGACAGGTCGCTTGATCGGCGCAGCGCGACCCCCACCGGGGCCTAGCGCTTGCCGATCTCGATCCAGGCATCGGCCACTTCCGAAATGATATCGCGGGCGGCCTGCAATTTTGCGGCTGCCTCTTCGCCGCGTGCGTCGTTGAGACAGTTCGACGCTTCGCGATAGACGATCGCGAGCGCGGTCGAGATATCGCCGCCGCGATCGAAATCGAGGCTTTCTTCGAGCGCGTTGAGGATGTCCGACGCCTTGGCGCGCGATTGCAGCATCGCCGCGACGTCGCCACGATCGATGCACCGTGCGGCGCGATCGATCCGCAGCAACAGCTGCTCGAACAGGATCGCGACCAGCTCGTGCGGCGAAGCGGCCGCAACCCGGCTGGTTGCATCAAGGGCGCCATAGCTCTGCGCCACGCTGCGATTGCCCGCGTAATACATCGTCGAATTCCTTGTCGATTCTAGTTGTTGTTGCTGCCGTTCCAGATCGAAGCCTGCTGTTCGACATATTGCTGCGTCTGGCGCAGGATCGCGAGCTGGCGGTCCATGTTCGAGAACGTCTGCTGCAGGTTGGCCTGATAGCGCGTGATGTCGTCATCGAGCTTCTCGCGCAGCTCGGCGAGCTGCTTGTTGACGGCGGCAAAGCGCGTCTTGGCCAGTGTCAGCGGGCTGTTCTGGTCCTCCAGCGCGGTGCGCACCGATTCGAGCGTGCCGGCGATTCCGGGATGGCCGGCGTCGGGATCTACCGGGTCGAGCATCTGGGCGACGGCATCGGGATCGGCCGCTATCGCGCGATCGAAGGTGGGGCCGTCGAGCTCGAGCGTACCGTCGCGCGCGGTGCGAACACCGATGTCGGCGAGTGTGCGGAAGGGGCCATCGACCGAGAGGACGGCCGAACTCATCCGGCCAAGCCGCGTTGTCATGTCGCGAATCGCGCGGTTGCCCGCAAGTGGACCGCCCGAGGCGCTGTCGGTGCCCGGCGCGGTCGCAGTGTTGAGGCCGCGCTTGAGCGTGTTGTAGGCGTCGATGAATTCGGTCACGAGGTCGCGCGTGGTCGCGACCGGCTTGTCGCCCGAGATCGTGATCGCGGCGCCCGGGGCGGCCGACAGCAGGTTGAGCTGGACCCCCTCGATCGCGTTTTCGATGACGTTGCTCGAATTGATCAGCTCGATGCCGTCCATCATGATGATGCTGTCGGCGGCGTCGGACACCTTCGTCATCCCGCTGCCGGTGCCCGGCGGATAGGCGAAGTCCTCAAGCGTGCTCGGCACCCCGGTGACCGGGTCGGGCGGCGGCGCGGCGATCGAAAAGCTCTCGCTCGATCCCTGCTGTCCCGACACGACGAGTCGCGTGCCGCGATTGTCGGTGACGATCTTGGCGGTCGCGCCGGCATCGGCGGTGTTGATCGCATCGCGCAGCCCGAAAAGGCTGTCGTTGGTCGTATCGATGACGATGTCGAACGAGCCTGTGCTCGTCGTCATCGTCAACGTGCCCTGGCCGACGGGTGCGGCGGCGTCGCTGAAATTGCGCGAGATGATCCGCTGTTCGGAGGCGAGCTGTTTGACTTCGAGCGAGACCGGCAGCCCCTTGGGCGTCTGGCCGTCGATGAAGCTCGCGGTGGCCACGCCGCCGTTGCTCGATACCAGGTCGCCGGCGAAGCGCCGACCGTCGAGGATCCCGCTGAGCGCGTCGGCAAAGGTGTTGAGCGAGGAAGAGGCCGACGCGAGCGCAGAGATGCGCGCGCTGTTGAGCTGCTGCTTCTGCTGGATCGTCGCTGCGCGCGGCTCGCGCGTGGCCGCGACAAGATCGGCCACGAGCTGGGCGGAATTGATCCCGGACTGGCCGCTGATCAGATTGGAAATACTGGAGAGCATAAGGCCCCTTTCTGGATGCTGTAACGGCAGGCGGCGGAAAACATTTAGGCTTCGGGGCGACCTTCTGCGTCGAAGCGCAGGTCGTCGGGAACGACGATGTCGGGGCGATCGTGCTTGTCGGCCATCTCGGCATCGAGGCGGAAAATGAAGGCGAGCAGCGAGGCGACCGCCATGTAGAGCCGCTCGTCGACGATGTGATTGGGTTTCGACGTGTAATAGATCGCGCGCGTCAGCTCGGGATAATGCAGGATCGGCACCTTGTTCTCGTCGGCCAGGCTGCGCATGATCAGCGCCAGTTCGCCGCGTCCGCGCGCCAGCACGATCGGCGCCGCGTCGCGTTCGTGGTCATACCGCAGCGCGACCGCGAAATGCGTCGGGTTGACCAGCAGCACGGTCGCATCCTCGATCGCCTTGCGCGCCGATCCGCTCGTCATCTCCTGCTGGCGCTGGCGGATCGCCTGCTTGACCTCGGGCGAGCCTTCGCTTTCCTTGTGCTCGTCCTTCACTTCCTGCTTGGTCATGCGCAGCTTCTTGCTGCGCTGGAACATCTGCGCGGGCACGTCGATCAGCGCGATGACGACGAGGCAGCCCGCCATCGCGATCAGCGTGAAGACGAACATTCCGCCAAAGGCGTCGATGCTGTTGCGGATATCGCCGAGACCCAGCTGCACCATGTCCTTGATCGACGAATAGATGAGGACGGTGCCGACGACGCCCATCAGGCTGACCTTGGCGACCGCCTTCGACAGCTCGATCAGCGCATGCATGCCGAACATGCGCTTGAGACCCGACCCGGGGTTCATCTTCGATGCCTTGGGCTTGAGCGCAGACCAGCGGAAACCGAGCGAGCCGAGCATTGTCGGGGTGGCGACCGCGGTCAGCATCAGCAGCGCGAACAGCGCGCCGAACGGAAGTGCCAGCGGCGCGAGCAGCCGCAAGGTGCGTTCGGCCATGTTGAAATCTTCGATGTCGGTCGGCGCGAAGCTCAGGCCCGATCGGACCACCGCCGACGTGGCATCGACGAGATAGCTGCCGAACAATGCGAACGCCGTCGCACCGCCGATCATGATGAGCGCGACGCCCAGTTCCTTAGACTGGAGGACGTCGCCCTTCTTGGCGCTGTCCTTCAACCGCTTTTGGGTTGGAACTTCGGTTTTCTCGCCGCCGCCGGGTGGGGAATCGGCCATCGCGTCAGCCTCTCACGACGATTTGCGACTGGTCGAGACCGTCGGACATGGCGTTCATCACCGCATTGGCCATGACCGGTGCGGCGATCGCCAGCAGGACGAGGCCCGACAGGAGTGCGACCGGAAGGCCGACCGCGAACAGGTTCATCGCCGGGGCCGACCGGGCGAGCATCGCCATGACCAGCTGGATCAGGATGAGAGCGGCGCCGACGGGCATCGCGATCAGCAAGCCCATGGCAAACAGCGAGCCGCCGAAATCGACCAGGTCGCCGATCGCGGCGAAGCCGGGAAAGGCGCGGCCCGGCGGGAGGGTGTGATAGCTGTCGACGATGATCGAGATGAGCATCAGATGCCCGTCCATCGCAAGCAGCAACAGCGTTGCGACGATCGACAGGAACTGGCCGATCACCGGGGTCGACGCGCCCGATTGCGGGTCGTTGAGCGAGGCGAAGCCGAGGCCCATCGCGTTGCTCAGCGTCTCGCCGGCAACGAATGCCGCCGAATAGCCGATCTGCAGCGCGAAACCGATCGAGATGCCGACGACGATTTCGCCGGCGATGAAGACGAAACCGGTAAAGCTGACCAGCGTTTCGGCGGGCATGACCGCGCCGCCCGCGCCGGTTGCGGCAATCCCGATCATCATCGCCAGGATGATGCGGACCTGTAGCGGCACCTGCGCGGCACCGAAGATCGGCGCGGCGACCAGCGCGGCGCCGGGCCGGATCATCGCCATCGCCCATTGCCACAACTGGTCTTCGGCGCCTGCGAAAGCCGGAGCGATCATACGAGCAGTTCCGGGATCCGGTTGAACATGTCGATCGTGAAGTCGGCGATCAGGTAGAGGATCGAGCCGCCGAACAGCGCGAGCATCAGGCCGACGACGATCAGTTTCGGCACGAAGCTCAGCGTCGCCTCGTTGATCGACGTTGCCGCCTGGACCATGCCGAGCAGGATGCCGACGACGAGCGCGGGGACGAGCAGCGGGGCGGCGGCAAGCGCGGTGATCCACAGCGTCTGCTGCGCGATGCTAATGAAGAAATCGGTCTGTTCCATGGTCCGCGCCTCAGGTTACGAACGAACCGGCGAGCGAGCCCATCGTCAGGGCCCAGCCGTCGACCAGGACGAACAGGAGCAGCTTGAACGGCATCGAGATGATCGTCGGCGACAGCATCATCATGCCGAGCGCCATCAGCGTCGATGCCACGACCAGATCGATGATCAGGAAGGGCAGGAAGATCATGAAGCCGATCTGGAACGCGGTCTTGGGCTCGCTCGTCACGAAGGCGGGCAGCAGGATCGAGAACGGGATCGCTTCGGGGTTTTCGAAGCTCGGTTGCTTGGCGATGTCCATGAACAGCTTGAGGTCGGTCTGGCGCGTCTGCTTGACCATGAAGCTGTGGAAGATGTCGCCCGAGGTCGAAACCGCCTGTTCGAGCGTCACCTGGTCGGCGCCATAAGGCTGGATCGCGCGGGCGTTGATCTGCTCGATCGACGGCGCCATGACGAACAGCGAAAGGAACAGCGACAGGCCGATGAGGACCTGGTTGGGCGGGGTCTGCTGGAGGCCGAGTGCCTGGCGCAGGATCGACAGGACGATGATGATGCGCGTGAAGCTGGTCATCATCAGGATCAGCGATGGCAGGATCGTCAGCAGACCCATCATCACGAGAATCTGGAGCGACAGCGTCAACGGCGCACCGTTGCCCGATACGTCACCAAGCGCGCGGGTCAGCGCTTCGGAAGCACCCGGCGTCTGCGCCGATAGCTGGGCAGGGATTGCCAGCAGCAGGCCGGCGAGGCCGAGGCGGAGCAATGTGGCGGGGGCGGGGAGGCGAAGCGACGCGCGCATCGGCTTATTCCTGGCCCGGGCGGGTGGCGGCGCGCAGCGCGAGCGCCTTGTTCATGATCGTGCGGAACGGATTGGCGGGTTCGCCGAGCCCGGCATCGGGCGTGTCGTCTGCCACCGGCACCGGCGCAGTGTGCGCCTCGCGTTCGGCTGGCGTCATCTCGCGCGCTGCGATTTGTTCGATCTTGCCGCGCGTGGCCGACAGCAGGATCCGCTGGCTGCCGAATTCGATCACCGCGAGCCGGCCCGACGTGCCCATCGAAAGCGTCTCGACGAGGCGCATGTCGCGCTGCTTCACGCCGGGGGCGAGGCCCGGCTGGTATTTACGATAGAGCCATAACGCTCCCACGATCATGCCTGCCATGAGCGGCAGCATGATCACCAGTTTGAGTATGTAATACGTCACTAAGCACGCCTTTCGACCTTCGCACTGCCGACGTTCTTCGTGACAACTTCCGCGACGCGGATGCCGAAACGACCGTCGACCGTTACGACTTCGCCCCTTGCAACCAGCGTGCCATTTACGTTGATGTCGAGCAGGTCGCTCGCCTGGCGCCCGAGTTCGACCACCGAACCTTCGTTCAAGGCCATGATTTCGCTAAGTTTTAGCGAAACGTTACCAACCTCGACCGAAAGCCGGACGGGGATGTCGGCGAGGAAGCGATAGTGGTTGGCGCTTTCGTCGGCAAAAGCTGCCCCAGCGTCGCGGCAAGAATTTGCCGCTTCGTTGCCGCCTTGTGCGGCAAGCGTGGGGGCTTCGGTCATGTCGTTCATAGTTTATCCTTTCTCGATATGGTCGATGCGGAAGGCGGCGAGGCCGTTCTGTTCGCCGAGACTGCCGCGTGCGAAGGTGCGATCGCCGACGATCAGCGGAATGTTCTGGGCCGGCGGAATGGGAATGATGTCGCCGGGCTTCAGGTTGGCGAGCTCGGGCAGCGTCATCGTCGGGCGCGCCAGGATCGAGCGGACGGGCACAAAGACCTCGGCTATCGCGCTGCCCATTTCGAGCCGCCATGCCGGATCGGCGGTGACGGCGTCCGGGCCCTGGCTGGGGCTCCATTCTTCACGCGCCGACTGGATCATCGCAATCGGGTAGATGATGTCGATCGTGAAGCTGGTCGTGCCGGCAAAGGTCAATGTGAACGGCTGGATCATCAGCCCCGCGTCGCCCTTGGCGATCTTCGCTTCCTCGGGATCATCGGTCAGGCCAGCGGCGAGGCAGCGGAACGATCCGCACTCGCCCCAGGCGGCGCCGATCGGCAGCGCGAGCGAATCGGCAATGCGATGCATCAGGCGCAGGTCGGCGGGGGAATATTCGGTCTTCTGCGTTTTCGCGCGAGAAATCGAACCGCCGAAAAAGGCGTCGACGAGCGCGGCAATGAGGTCGTGGCCGAGGCGCAGCGCGAGCCGGCCCTTCATCGGCGGCAACTGGTAGAAGGCGAGGCCCATCGAATGGCCCTGCGCCGCCAGCCAGCTGTCGTGCGTGTCGATGATCGCCTGTTCGGGCGTCACCGTCAGCCGCTCGCTGGCAAGCGGCTGGAGTGCGGTGCGCAGGCCGCCGGCAAGCAGCTTGGCGGTCCGCCGGGCGATCGGCATGACGTCGGCTTCGCTGCTGTCGCGCCGCGGAAAGCTGTGCGCCGCACCCTGCAGCGCGTCGGCCGCCGGGGCCGGTGATGGGGGAGCCTGGGTCGCCATGGTTTCTACTGCAGCACGAGCTTGGTGAAATAGACTTCGTCGATGCCGCCAAAGCCCGTCTTTTCCGCGAGCGTCTTGTTGATCCGGTCGCGCAGCCGATCGGCCAGCGCTTCCTTGCCCGCGACGGTTTCGAGTTCGAGCCCGTCGGTATTGGCGAGTTCGAGTACGATCGCATTGCGCACCGCGATGTCGTGATCGGTCAGCGCCTCGATGACCGTTTCGTCATACAGGGTCGAAACCGCCATATCGACCTGGGCGAAGCCGCTGTCGTCGCGCAGGTTGGTGGTGAAGGTCTTCTCGATCGGGTGATAGGTGACCTTGTACTTATCGGGATGGGTCACCTTGCCGTTCGCGGGTGCCTCGACCTCGCCGCCGTCCTTGAGGACAAGCTTGGGCAGGTCGGGCTTTTCCTCGGCGGGCGGGCCGCTGACCGAATTGGCATAGACATAGCCGCCGCCGCCGAAGGCCCCGGCCAGCAGAATAGCAATCGCTGGCAGCAGGATCTTTTTCTTCTTGCTGCGTTTCTTGGGTTGCTTTTCAGTCGACATGATTGAACTCCGAATGACTCTTAATTAACCGAAAAATCAGGCGTAAAACACGTTTGCACCGGGGCTAGACAGCTCGCTCTCGGCGCGCACGGGGCCGCCGCGATTGGCCGAAAAGCCTCGCTGGTCGTGGCGCGCGCTGGCCGATTGCTGGGCGTTGCCGCCGCGACTGTCGTGCGCGGCGCTCTGGCCGCTACGCTGATCGGATCCGCTGCTGTCATGGCGGGCGGCTGCGTCGCGCGTCGCGACATCGATCGTCGTGATCCGCTGGCCCGCCTGGCGCAGCTCGTGTTCGATGCGGCCATGCGCCTGCGCGATCGCGCTGCGCACGGCTTCGTTTTCGGTCGTGATCTGCAAGCGTTCCATCTTGTGATCGAGTGCGATCTCGAGCTTGCCGAACCCTTCGGGGGTAATCTGCAACAGGATCGCGCCGTTCTTGATCGACATCGCCGACATCGCGGCGCTGATCGCGCCGCCGATGCGCTGTCCGAAATTGTGATCGAACGGGACCGTTGCGGCAGTCGGCAGGTTGGTTGGCGTCGCGGTGCCGGCCTGAGCGGGCGCGGCCTGCTGCGCGACGACCTGGGCGAAATTCTGGACCGGCTGGGCCGACGTGTCGGCGGCGGGGAACGGTGCGGGTGCTGACGCAGTCGGTGCGTTTGAATGCGCTGGGGCGGGCTTGTCGCCGATCGAGCGTTGCAGCGCCGATGCAAGGTTGGGCGCGGGCGCGCGATTGGTCGCCGGCGTCTCTGAGTCGCCGGTCTTGGCGCCATGGGCCTTGGAGCCCTGAGTCGCGCGCGTTGGCATGGCATTGGCAAGACCCGCGATACCGTTGGCCTGGACGATCTGCGCCGCGCCGGTTGCCGATGCGGCGGTCGGGAGGGTCTGGGTGACTGCGGTTCGCGCGGCCTGGTCGTTTTGCGGCTGCGCGGAGGTGGCCTGGTCGCTCCGGGCCGCCGCCGACGATTGGATCGTCGGCGGCGTAGGAGCGGTGGTAACAGGGGTGGCGGAGCTGGCCGCGATTGGTGTTGCCGGGCCAGCGGGCGTAACGGGAGTCGCAATTGTCGCCCTTGGCGAAGCGGTCACGGTTTTTGTCGCGTCCGAAGCGGGCGTGGCGGTAGCGGTTTTCGCGACATCCGAAGCGGATGCGGGCAGTTCGATCGTTCCGCGCGCGGGGACGCCGGGCGCGCTGCGAGCCGCTCCATGCGATCCGCTTTGCAGGCTGTCGCCTGCGCTGCCGATGGTTTGCGTCAGTGCAGCACCGGTGGCGGGAATTGCGGCAAGGCCTTGCGGTGCGGGGACCCCGGGAAGAACGATGATCGGCGCCATTACAGTGGGGATGGCCTCGGCATCGCGCGTGTCGTCGGTTTTCGCAGCATCAGCCTTGTCAGTAGCGCGTGGATCGACCGCGAGGGCGTCGACCTCTTCGCCGACCGGCGAAGCGACCGCGAATTTCGCGTGGCCCGGTAGCGCCAAGGGAATCGTGGGCGCCGGGTGCGGCACCGTCTTGGCCTCGAGCTGGCGGCGAAAAGGAAGGGTGTTACCGGTCATCGGTTCCGACCTAGCAGAAAGCGTGCCAGTTGCAGGCCCCTTGGTCGAGCTACCTGCTCCGGGGGTCATGGGAAGGTTCATCATGGGCGCGATTCCATCGATCTGCGCGGCACAGCGCGCGGTTGGTTGGCGATCTTGCGATCGATCTCGATTTCAACTTGGGCGGCGGCGCGACCGGCGAGCCGGTCGGCCATCTCGCGTTTCTGGAAGGCGGCAATGCGTTGCCGTTCCATCTCGGCAGTTCTTTGCCGCGCCTCGTCGATCGTCTGCGCCATCCCGTCGTCGGCGTGGCGCAAGCGATCGACCAGCTCGAGCTGGGCGTGGAGCGCGCGGCCTTCGCGGCACGCATTGCCCGCTTCGTGCATATGGGCGGCGATCGATTTCAGTTGCCGGCGGCGCTGGCGGAGCGTGTCTTCGGCACCGCGCGCGACCGCGCTGTCGCCGGTCGCGATGCGCAGCTGCGTATCGCGCATGCCGAGGATGCGGCGCCGACTGGCGAGCAGCTTCTTCATGCCGCGAAGCCCATTTCGAGCGTCGCGACGCTATCGTCGAGCGACACCGAGGTGTCGGCATCCTGGCGGATATAGTCGAGCAGTTCCTCGCGCCGTTCGACGGCTTCGTCGATGATCGGGTCGCTGCCTTCGCGATAGGCCCCCATCAAGAGGAGGTCGCGGTTTTCCTCATAGGCCGACCAGAGCCGGCGGAAATTGGCCTGGGCGGCGCGATGTTGGTCGGGAATAATGTCGGTCGCCACGCGGCTGAGCGATTTTCCGACGTCGATCGCGGGGAAGATGCCCTGTTCGGACAGCAGGCGCGACAGGATGATATGGCCGTCGACGATCGCGCGGGCGGTATCGACGACGGGATCCTCCATGTCGCCGCCATCGGCGAGCACGGTATAGATGGCGGTAATCGATCCGCCGCTGGCGCGGTCGTTGCCGGCGCGTTCGATCAGGCGGGGAATCAGCGCGAGCGATGACGGCGGATAGCCCTTCATCGTCGGCGGCTCGCCGAGCGACAGGCCGATCTCGCGCTGCGCGTGGGCGATACGGGTCAGGCTGTCGATGATCAGCAGGACGCGCTTGCCCAGGCTGCGGAAATATTCGGCGATGGCGGTCGCGCGGGCGGCGGCGCGCAGGCGCAGGACGGGGGAATAATCGGCCGGGACCGCGACGGTCACGGTGCGGCCCTTCATCGGGCCGGCAAGCTTGGTCTCGACGAAATCGCTGACCTCGCGGCCGCGTTCGCCGATCAGGCCGATGACGGCGATATCGACATCGGCGTTGGCGATGATCTGTCCGATCAGGACCGATTTGCCGACGCCGGAACCTGCCGCGATCGCGATGCGCTGGCCATAGCCTGCGGTCAGCAGGCCGTTGATCGCGCGGACGCCAAGGTCGATCGGCTTGGTCACGCGGCCGCGGTTGAGAACGTTCGAACGCTTGCCCGCCAGCGGCCAGTAAGCGTCGGAGATAATCGGGCCGCCGCCGTCGAGCGGTTCGCCCATCGGGCCGATGACGCGGCCGAGCAGCCCGTCGCCGACCTGTGCCTGGCTCGACTGCATATCGGGTTCGACGCGCGCGCCGTTGCGCACCGCGCCATCGCTGTCGAGCGGGATCATCAGTGCGCGCGAACCGCGGAAACCGGCGATTTCAGCCTTCATAGAGCGGCCGTCGGCGGTGCGGATCGTGCCGCCAAAGCCGATCGGATAATCGAAGCCGGTGACTTCCATCATGCCGGCATTGTGCGCGACGAGCCGGCCGATCCGGCGCGGGCCGCAGCCGATCGCGCCGATTCTTTCGGCGAGCCCGGCGACGGCGCGTTCCTGTGCGGCGATCATCGTGCCGCCTCGATCGCTTCGATCATCGATTCAAGTTCGTTGAGCACCGGGTCGGTGCCCTGCTCGATCCAGCCATCGGCATGCGCGAGCGACAGCGTGCCGCGCGTCAGCGTCAGGTCGTCTTCGAGCGTGAGGCCATAGGTGGCCTCGCCGAGCAACATCCGGTCCTGCGGATGGATGTGGAGGATCGCGTTCGAACAGTCCTTTTCGGCGAGCGCCGCGAGCGACGCGCAATGCTTTTTCAGCGTCTCGGCATCGGGTGCCGCGAAACCTGCGGTATTCTGCAGCAGCGTGCGGATCGTGCGGAGCAGCGTCTCGCACAGCGCATCGCTGGGCTGGGGCTTGAGCGTCTCGACCGATTGGGCGAGCCGATCCGACGCCGCGATCAGCTCGGCATTCAGCTCGGCCATCGCGATCTGTCCGTCTTCATATCCCTTGCGATAGGTGTCGTCGAGCTGCTGGCGAAACAGCGTTGCCGCATCCTCGTCGCGATCGTTCGACTGCTCGCCACCGTCGCGGCCGCCCGACGTGCTGAACGGGCTGAATGCCGGTTGCCAGACGGGACGGAAGCTCGCGGCGGCATCGCCCATCGCGTGGGCGGCAAAGGGCTCAGACATAATCATCGCTCTGACCCCCGATCGTGATGTCGCCGGCATCGGCCAGCTTGCGCGCCTGCGCGACGACCGCCTTTTGCGCTTGGATGACTTCGCTCATCGGCATTGGTCCGCGTTCGGCCATCTCGTCCTCGATCGTCTGCGCCGCGCGGCTCGACATGGCGCTGAGGATCTTCGCCCTGAGCTTCGCGTCGGCACCCTTGAGCGCGGGAATGAGCAGTTCGTTGTCGACGCTGCGCATGACGGTGCCGAGATCCTTGGCATCGATCGTGATGAGGTCGGCAAAGGTGAACATTTGGTCCTGGATCGCGCCCGCCAGCGTCTTGTCGCGCTTGGCCAGCGCCTTGATCATGCGGTTGCTGTTGCGCTTGCCGACGAGGTTCATGATCGCCGCGACATCGGCCGCGCTTCCGCCGCCGGTATCGACCGGGGCCGATCCCTTGGGGGCATGGTGCGCCGAAAGCAGGTGTTCGATCGTTTCGATCGCGTCGGGGCTCACCTGGCCGAGCGTGGCGAAGCGATAGATGATGTCTTCCTGGTTCTCCGCTGGCATCAGCTTGAGCACCGCGGCAGCATTGTCGGGCGACAGGAAGGACAATACCAACGCAACGATCTGGGGATGTTCCTCCTCGATCATCGCGACGATTTCCTTCGGCGCCATCCATTTGAGGGCATCGAGGCTGGGCGCGGCTTTCTTGGGTGCGGTGCGGCTGATCATGGCCTCGGCGCGCTGCTCCCCCAGTGCCGTGGTCAGCATCGCCTGGATCTGGACATCAGCACGATAACCGACTGTCGTGCGATGACGGGCACGGTCGACGAACCGGTCGAGCACGCGGTTGATTTCGTCGGCGCCGACGTCGGCGACCGAGTACATTACGCTGCTCAGCTGCTGGACTTCGTCGGGCTCGAGGCGCGACAGGATGCCGGCGGCTTCCTCTTCGGAAAACAGCAGGAGCAGGATCGCCGCGGCCTGTTCGTCATCTATCACCGGCGGGGCAGGGACCTCGTTGACCGGCGTTGCGGCCGTCTCGACGTCGGTGTCTTCTTGTTCCAGGACATCAGCCATTGACGGCCTCCTTAGGCTTCTTCGCCGATTGCAGGAGGTCACGGACGACGAGCGTCGCGTGCTCCGGATTCTGTTTCACGAAATTCTGGATCAGCAGCGCGCGTTCCTGATAGCTGTGCGCGGCGGTAATCATGTCGAGCGTCACGGGCAGGCTGTTCGCTTCGGGCGCGCGATGGTTCCCGTAGGAGGGGGTCCCAGAACTGCCGGTGATCGCCTTCATTTCCTTGCGGCGTTTGAGCAGCGGCCGGCCAATGAAGAAGATGATCGCCAGCGCGACGAGCGTCGCCGACAGGTTGCGGACCAGCATCGCGAGCCAGCTTGCTTCGTACCAGGCTTCCGATGTTTCGACGATCGGCTGGAACGAGCGCGACGATACCGCGACCTGGTCGCCGCGCGCTTCGTTGAAACCCATGGCACCTTTGACGAGCTTTTCGATAGAAGCGATTTCGGCGGCGCTGCGCGGTTTCCCGCCGGGCGCGTTGGCAACCGCCACGGCGACCGAAAGGCGGCTGACGTCGCCGGTCGCTTCGCGCACGACCGATACCGAACGGCCGAGCTCGAAGCTGCGGTTGACCTGTTCCTGGCGGGTTTTCATGTCGGTGGCCGCAGCCGCCGGATCGCCCATCTGGTCCTGGACCGTCGCGTTGGCGGGCGGCTGGTCGGATACCGCACCGGGAATGCCGCCGGCCGAGCCACCAGCGTCGTCGCCTTCGGAGGTCCAGCTGCGCTGTTCGCTGCGGATCCGGGCTTCGTCCTTGGGATAGGTTTCGCTGGTCGCCTGGCGCTGCGAGAAATCGAGGTCGGCCGATACTTCGGCGGCAAAATTGTTGGCACCGAGGATCGGGGTCAAAAGTGCATTGAGCGACCGGCGATAGCGGTCTTCGATCTGTTCGCGGACAAGCAGCTGCTGGCCGGCTTCGCCCATCGGACCCGCGCCGGCGCTCTGCGACAGGAGATGGCCGTTCTGGTCGACCACCGAAACGCGCTCGGCGTTGAGGCCCGAAACCGAGCTGGCGACAAGGTGGGTGATCGCCTGGACCTGATCGCTGCCCAGGGTAGACCCCGAGCCAAGGTTGAGGATGACCGATGCCGCGGGTTCGTTGCGTTCGCGGATGAACACGCTCGGCGGATCGACGGCAAGATGGACACGCGCCGAAATGACACTGTCGATCGCCTCGATCGAGCGTGCGAGGTCGGCTTCGCGGGCGCCGCGAAGCTTTTCGGTCTCGACCGCGCGGCTGGCGCCCATCGGCATGCTCGAAATCATGCTGTCGCCATCGGGCGCGCTCTTGGGCAGGCCCTCGGCGGCAAGCATCATCTTGGCGGAGTGGTAATCGTCTTCGTTGACGGTCAGGGCGCCGGTCGCATTGTCGATCTGAAAGGCGATGTTCGAGGTGCCGAGCGCGGCGGCGACGGCAGCCTTGTCGTTTTCGGGCAGGCCGCGGAACAGGTCGCGCTGCGGTGGCGACTGCAAGGCTATCCAGGCGAGCGCGGCCATCGCGACAACGGCCATGAAGCCAAGCAGCGGCAGCGACTTGGCGACCGCCGGCTGGGCGATGAATTCGCGGGCACGATCGACGAAACCGGCCATGTTGGCGCCACCGCCTATCGGTTTCAGCCGTTGCGGGGTGAGGGTGGTCGCCGAGCTGCCGGCATCACCCGGCTGGGAAATGGTCATCTGGTTCATATTACACCGGCATGTTCATGATGTTCTCGTAAGCCGAGAGCAGCTTGTTGCGGACCTGCAACGTGGCCTCAAATCCTACCGAAGCCCTTTGCTTGGCGAGCATGACCGCGGCGATGTCGGTGGTTTCACCAGCGTCGTAGGCCGAAGCCGCGTTCGCAGCGACGGTCTGGCTTTCGTTCACCTGCTGGAGCGCGTCGCGCATCGTCGTCGCAAAGGGCATCTCGACGCTGGCGGTATCGCCACCGATCGGGGCGCTGCCGCCGATAGGGGCGCTGCCGCCCTTCGGAGCGTCGACGACGTTCTGGAACACCTTGTTTTGCTGCAGGATCGCGTTGCGCGCTGCGAGCAGACTGTTGGCCATCGGTTGCATGTTTCAGTCCTCCTTCAGGCCGCTTCGGCCAGGTCGCGCATGTCGGCGAGCCGGTAACGGAGCGTGCGTTCGGAAATGCCGAGCAATTCGGCGGCCCGGCGGCGATTGCCGTCGGTTTCTTCTAAGGTGCTGTGGATCGCCTCGAACTCGGCCATCCGCGCGCGGGACTGCAGGTCGCGGCCCGACAGGACGCGGCTGCCGTTGCCGATCGGATCGGGACGCGGCGCGGCGACGGTCTTCGCGACGGGTGCGGCGGGAGCGGCAGCAGGCGCGACGGGCGCGCTGCGCAGATCGAAATCGGATACGGTGATCGCGTCGCCATCGTGCAGGACCAACGCACGCTGGAGCATGTTGCACAGCTCGCGGACATTGCCGGGAAAGTCGTGCGCCATCAGTGCCTGCAGCGCGTCGGCTTCGATCCATGCGAAGGTGTCCTGGTCGGCCTGCAACGCAAGCAGCATCGTCGCGGCGATCGCGCAGATGTCCTGGCGCCGTTCGTGCAACGGAGCGATCTCGATCGGCATGACATTGAGGCGCCAGTAGAGGTCCTCGCGGAAACGTCCGGCGGCGACCTCTGCGGTGAAGTTGCGGTTGGCGGCGGCGACGATGCGGATGTCGACCTTGATCGCGCTCGTCTCGCCGACGGGAAGGACTTCGCCTTCCTGCAGTGCGCGCAGCAGCTTGGCCTGCAGCTCGAGCGGCAGCTCGGTAATCTCGTCGAGGAACAGCGTGCCGCCATCGGCAGCGCGGAACAGGCCTTCGCTTTCGCCGCTGGCGCCGGTGAAGGCACCGCGCTTGTGGCCGAACAGCATGGCTTCGATCATCGTCGCGGGAAGCGCGGCGCAATTGACCGCGATGAAGGGGCCGTCGGCGCGCGGGCTCTGGTTGTGGACGAAGCGTGCCATGCCTTCCTTGCCGACACCGGTATCGCCCTGGATCAGGACGGCCGCTTCGCTCGCGGCGATCTTGGCGGCATAGCGCATCAGCTTGGCGCTGGCGGGTTCGCCGATCGCGGGGCCGCCGCCACGGACGGCTTCGCCGATCAGCGCATGGCCCAGCTTCATGTCGGCGGGGCCGAAGGCGATGTGGAGCGGCTGGCCCTTGGTTGCCGGCGTCAGGCTCGGCGGCCCTTCGCGGAAATCGACGATGATGTCGCGGTGGCAGGCTTGGGCCATTTCGCTTTCGGTAAGAATACGTACGGGGCGCGTTCGCGGCGAACCTTCGTCGCCGTCGAGCCGCGCGGTCTCGATCAGGATGGCATTGAGATACGACGTCAGGGTCGGCAGCATCGCCGCGGCGTCGTCGCTGATTGCGCTCTTGGTGATCTTCATTCCCGTATCCCCCGATGACGTGACGGTCGATCCGCCGATGTCCTCAGCAACGAATACGCAAGGACCGTGCCAATTTCTGGAGCGCGGTGTTTTGCGGGATGCGGGTGCCGGTATGCCGTCGGCCGGGGGCGAAGCGTCAAATACCAGACGGGCAAGCGTCAAGAAATTGGCGCTCCCCTATTAAGGAGCCATCGCACCGACCGCCGGACAGAGATGGTTTTTTCGATTTAACCAATCCGCCGACCTGCCGTCACTGTGGCTGTACCGGCGAACAAACAAGCCGGACTGGGATCACTGCTAAAGGAATTCAACATGACTGTTATCGGAACCAACATCTCCGCGATGCGCTCGTCGACTGCTTCGAACCGCGCAGAAATGGGACTTTCAACGGCTATCCAGCGTCTCTCCACTGGCAAGCGCATCAATGCGGCCAGCGACGACGCTGCCGGTCTTGCGATCTCGACCCGCATGACCTCCGAAATGCGCGGCCTCAACATGGCCGTACGCAATGCCAATGACGGCATCTCGCTCGCCCAGACCGCTGAAGGCGGCATGAGCGAAATCACCAACATGCTTCAGCGCGTTCGTGAACTGTCGGTCCAGTCGGCCAACGGCACGCTCTCCGACAGCGACCGCACCAACCTGCAGGCTGAAGTCACGCAGCTGCTCGGCCAGATCGGCGACATTTCGAGCCGGACCGACTTCAACGGCGTCAAGCTGCTCGACGGCACCAACACCACGATCTCGATCCAGACGGGCTCTAAGGCCGCTGAACGGGTCGACGTCTCGCTGGTGAACGTTTCGGCTACCGCGCTGGGCGTCGACACAATCGACATCAGCACTTCGGCCGGTGCCGACGCCGCCCTGGCCGTCCTGAGCACCGCGCTCGACACGGTGACGAGTGGACAGGCCAACCTCGGCGCTTCGCAGAACCGTCTGCAGGCGACGATCAGCAGCCTGACCGACCGTGTCACCAACCTGTCCGAATCGCGTTCACGGATCCTTGATGCCGACTTCTCGGCGGAATCGAGCCAGCTGGCGAAATTCCAGATCCTCAACCAGGCATCGACCGCGATGCTAGCCCAGGCCAATCAGAGCCAGCAGGGCGTTCTCAGCCTGCTGCGCTGATCCTCGGATCAGGACGGACCAGCTCCGTCCATCCGGGTATGACTGGCGCCCGTCGGACCTTGTCCGACGGGCGCCCTTTTGCGTTCTTATTCCTGCAACTTACGGAAAAAAATCGTGATTTCCGCCTTAAGCTATTCCCTGGGTTGCCGTTACTCACTCTGAGGCCGCTGAAAAGTTGAGCTGCCGCAACAGTAAGAAGGACCTGATCATGAGTGTAATTGGAACGAATATCTCCGCTATGCGCGCATCGACCGCTTCGTCGCGTGCCGAAGTCGGCCTGTCGAAGGCGATCGAACGCCTGTCGACCGGTCAGCGCATCAACTCGGCCAGCGACGACGCTGCCGGTCTTGCCATCTCGACCCGCATGACCTCCGAAATGCGCGGCCTCAACATGGCAATGCGCAACGCCAATGACGGCATCTCGCTCGCCCAGACGGCCGAAGGCGGCATGAACGAAGTCACCAACATGCTGCAGCGTATGCGCGAACTGTCGGTCCAGTCGGCCAACGGCACGCTCTCCGACGGCGACCGCACCAACCTGCAGGCCGAAGTCACCCAGCTGATCGGCCAGATCGGCGACATTGCCACTCGCACCGACTTCAACGGCGTCAAGCTGCTCGACGGCACGAACGCCACCGTTTCGATCCAGACGGGCTCGAAGGCCGCTGAGCGGGTCGACATTGCTTTGGTGGACGTTTCGGCAGCCACGCTGGGCGTCGACGCACTCGACATCAGCACTTCGCTCGGTGCCGACGCCGCGCTGACCGCCCTGACCACCGCGCTCGACACGGTGACGAGTGGACAGGCCAACCTCGGCGCTTCGCAGAAC